>CAMYSW010000305.1:0-3738 GCA_947297425.1 uncultured Porphyromonadaceae bacterium | reverse complement strand
GTATGACCCTTCCTTGAAACACATCTTTTCGAGATATCCCTCAACTCGCGCATGAACCTCTACAAATTGCTGTGCGCGTATTCTACCCACATAATCTCCATATATATTCACATCGGTGGTGGTTACGGTTTCAACCTCCACTATCGGCAATGGAGCTTCTTTTGTTTTAGGACGCAACAGGAAATAAAGTCCGGCGGCAATGATAAGTAATATTAAAACGATTACGAGCCAAGCTTTTTTATTACCGGGTATCGACCTTTTAATCTTGTTCAGTCTGTTCTTGCTAAACAGTTGTTCTGAAATCTGTCTGTAATTTAAGTTCATCTGATTGGAAAACAATAATATCAGATGTCCGAAACAACATGCGTAGTCGCATATTAGCGGACAATCCTGCAAAGGTATACAAATAGTTGTTACCTTATTAACAAAAAAACAATTAAAATTGTTAAATGAACTTATTAAAGTGATTTACTTTGTGATTTAAAAGAATCAATGGCTTTGGCGTATGTTTCTTTGATTTCCGATGCCATTAGCCTCTTATCGAAGCGATTGGCATATTCCTTTCCGGCTGCAGTCATCGCATCTACTTCGCGACCTCCACGGAGTGTAGCCAGAAGAGCCCCAGCCATGTCGCGGGGCGAATCGGGATCCACATATATCGAGTCAGGTCCGCCAGCCTCTTCAAGGCAAGATCCCGTTGCTGCTATGACAGGGCGCATGCTTTCGAGCCCCTCCACAACAGGGATTCCAAAGCCTTCATATCTTGAAGGATATGCAATCACTTCCGCTGCCTGATTGACACCCGGAAGGTCTTTGAATGCGAGTCCGGAATAAAAATGAATACGTTCAGTGACACCTAACTCACGGGCAATGCGGTCGATTGCCGTCTTGTATCCATGGTGGTCACGACCTACAACAACCAGTTCTATATCCTGCGGAAGAGACGAGAGGGCACGCACTGTGAGTTCCAGATTCTTGCGTCGCTCTATTGTGCCAACCTGAAGGATATAGCGTGACGGCAATTTAAGCCTATGGCGCAATTCTGTAATTTCTTCAGTATTCCAAAGTCGTTTGAATGATTCGTCACAACCTTGATATATAACATCTATGCGGTCTGGATCAATATCATAAAACCTTACAACATCCTGTTTTGTGCGCTCGCTTACGGCAATTATCCTGTCGGCGTTGCGACACGCCTTCCCATATTTGAAATCATAGATCTTGCGGTCTATGAATCTGTAGCATTCCGGCATTGTGCGATAAATGACATCATGCATGGTGAGCACGGTCGGTATTCCGCTTTTTCTTATGTTCAACGGAAGTTCGTTGCTGAGTCCGTGAAACACGTCAACCTTGTCGGCTGAAAGGTTATTGGTGATTCCGAATGTTCTCCATATGCTTCCTTTGAATCCTTGGGGAGGAGGGAGACGAAATTCGACGTTTTGACAATTGCGGATTGTCTCAAGGCGTGGATTGGCGCGGAGGACGGGTGTGTAAACAAGCATCCTGTCCTCGGGGTTCTCCAATGCGAGACGTTCAATCACAAGTCTGGAATAGTTGCCGAGTCCTGTCATGTTCGACACGGCTCTTTTCCCGTCGAATCCTATAATCATATTTTGGTTCCTTAGCAGAAAATCAATTTTTCAAGTGCATAAATTCCAGCTCCTGCCAAATATCCGAGAAGTGCCACCCATGTGAACTTTTTCAAATACCAGCCGAAACTGATTTTTTCGAGTCCCATTACTATCACGCCTGCTGCTGAACCTATGATGAGTATGGAGCCTCCGACACCGGCACAATATGACATAAGTTCCCAGAAAGTGCCGTCGATTATGAAATTGGCGGCATAGCCGGTTGCGGCAGGATCTGCAACGGGGTACATACCCATAACGCCGGCAACAAGGGGAACATTGTCTACGATAGCGGAAAGAACACCCAAAACGAGACCGATCCAATAAACGTTGTGGATCTCTTTGTCGAGATAACCGGCAATGTCCGAGAGTATTCCGGTGCTTTGCAACACCGCCACCGCCATCAGGATTCCAAGGAAGAAAAGTATGGAGGGCATGTCTACCCTGGATATGACTTTAGGCAACCGCAGCTCTCGTGCCTGTTCCAACATTTTAGAATTATAGAAAATTTCAGTGAACACCCATAACGCACCCAGCACAAAAAGCATGCCCACGAACGGAGGGAGATGTGTTATTGATTTGAAAATCGGAACGAAGATCAGACCACCCACGCCAAGATAGAACATGGTGGCACGTTGGCTTGAAGTTATGAAAGAGTTTTTTTCCACCACGATATCGCGGGGTGGCAGATCTCCGGTGAGTTTCCGGCTGATAATGACCAGCGGCACGAGCATTGAAACTATTGAGGGCACGAGAACGAAAGAGAGCAAAGCCGGAGCCGTTATGTTCCCGCTCACCCATAGCATTATGGTGGTTATGTCACCGATCGGGCTCCATGCACCTCCGCTGTTTGCTGCGATTATTATCATTCCGGCGTATAGCCATCGTTCCTCTTTCTGGGTAATAAGCTTGCGGAGCAGCATGAGCATCACTATTGATGTGGTGAGGTTGTCAAGTATTGCTGACATGAAAAAAGTCACGAAGCTTATTATCCAGAGCAGTTTGCGCTTGTTGCGGGTGTTGATGTGATCTGTTATCACGCGGAAACCTCCGTGCACATCCACCATCTCCACAATGGTCATGGCTCCGATTAAGAAGAGCAGTGTCTGCATGATGTCTCCGAGATGCTCCACGATATCTACGTTCAGCACATACTGCAAAGCCTGTTCGTGTAGAGACTTGTTGGCGAGAGTCGGATGGGTGTCAAGGAAATGACGGAAGTTGTCGGCGGAAATCACGGGAACTACCGATTCTGCCCCCATGGCATATATTATCCACATAAGCATCCCGAGCAAAAGCGCGGAAGCGGTTTTGTCAACACGTAAGGGGTGTTCGAGCGCTATCGCGAGATAGCCTACAATGAATAAAACAAGCAGTGCCGTCAGCATGAGGAATCTAAGGTTTGAAGATGTGAAACAGATTGTTAATTTCGGGCAAAATTAGATAAAAAAGCATAATTAAAGAAATTTTTCCATAATTCATTTTTGATGTTTTGCGGATATGTTATATGGCATATTTTTATTAGTTATAAAACATGATTTAGAGATGTTAAAATTTTAAGGTTTGCCTCCGAAATTGAAAAATTTATCTATATTTGCTAAATAAACAGATTAGCGATGAAAACAAAACCAATATTGGTGGTTTCGACCGGTGCCGGTATCAGTGCGGAAAGCGGAATTACCACCTTCCGGGATGCCGGGGGCTTGTGGGAGAACTATCCTGTGATGCAGGTTGCTTCAGCAGACGGTTTCGCGAAAGATCCGGAGCTTGTGCATAATTTCTACAATGCTCGCAGAAAGCAGCTTATTAATGCGTTGCCTAACGATGCTCACAAGGCATTGGCTGATCTCGAAAAAGATTTTGATGTTTACGTTATTACTCAGAATGTCGATGATCTTCACGAACGCGCCGGTTCGAGTAAAGTGCTTCATCTTCATGGTGAACTTATGAAAATTCGGTCTGTCGCAAATCCCGATTATATCGAGAGCCTTGATATGGAACATCTGGAGACGACTCCCGCCACGCGTGGTCGCAACGGTGACTTGATGCGTCCGCATATAGTGTTTTTTCAGGAGCCTGTGCCCAATATCGAGAAGGCGGTAGAGAT
>CAMYSW010000304.1:0-3771 GCA_947297425.1 uncultured Porphyromonadaceae bacterium | reverse complement strand
GCGCGGGGACATCACCTGCGGGAGGAGTGAAATTACCTACATTATACACTATGGGACGACGTTGCTTGCCATCTTCGAAGAGTCCGCAGCTTTGCAGCTGTTCCATCCAGGCACCCTGACGTTTTGTTGAACGGGGGAAATAGTCGCACATCCATACGGCAATATGCTCACCAGTCTTGGCATCTACAACATCATAGACAGCCATGTCTTCGATATATTTCGGAGCATCGGGCATCGGAACCATCTTAATACCCCAAAGTTTCTCGGCACAATCGAACATACCCTTCAATACGTTATCAAGCGAGAAATAAGGACGGATCTCATTTTCATTGAGATCAAACTTCTGGCTCTTAACCTTTCCGGCATAATAATAATAATCCCAGGGAGCAATCTTGAAACCGCCGCCATGTGCATCCACATATGCCTGCATGTCCTTAACCTCCTCTGCAGATCGTTTAACGGCAGGCTCGAACACGCTCAGAAGAAGATCTGAAGCAGCTTCGGGAGTCTTCGCCATCACTCTGCTTGTCATCATCTGAGCAAAATTGTCGAAACCCATTATCTTAGCTTTCCGGTCACGGAGTTTCACAATCTTCTCAATAATCGGGAGGTTGCTGTTAGAGCCTGTGAATGCCAACGACGTATATCCTTTATACATTGCTTCACGGAGACCGCGGGAGTCGGCACTCTGAAGAACCGGCAGACGGCTCGGTCCATGCAGGGTGAACACCCAAAGTCCGTCAAGCCCACGGCTCTTTGCCTCTTGAGCAGCCTGCGCCACAGACGACTCCGGAAGACCGGCAAGATCTTCCTTGTCATATACGGTGATAAAGAATGCATTCGTTGCAGCAAGCAAATTGCGGTTATATTGGATAAAAAGCTTTGAAAGCTCATCATTAACCTTCACCAGCTCTTCCTTCTTGTCGGCAGGAAGGGCGGCACCCTGCTCCGCGAAACTACGATAATACTTCTCAACTACGCGTTTCTGCACCGGACTTAGTCCCATTTTGTCACGACGGTCATAAACCTGCTGGATGCGCTGGAACAAAGCCTCGTTAAGATTCACCTTATTGGAAGCATCGTTCAGCAAAGGTATAGCCTGATCGGAAACCTCCGCAAATTCAGGAGTTGACAAAGCCTCTTCATAGTGATAAAAGACTCCTGCCACGCGCTCCAATATCGGAGAAAGATTCTCCAAAGGAAGAATAGTGTTATCAAAATCAGGCACCGCGCGATTGCGGGTGATGTTAAAAAGGTTCTGCTCCTGCTCCGCAATTCCCGCCTTGATTGCCGGCAAGAAATCTGAAACCTGAATTTTGTCGAAAGGAGGAATGCCATACTTTGTGTCGTATGGCTTCATGAAAGGATTTTCTCTCTCTTGTGCCATAAGCTGTGGTGAAGCGGCAAGGAGCAAAGCTCCCGCCATCATTGTCAGAATTTTCTTCATGTTATTATTGTTATTGGTTTAGAGTGCACTTAAAAACTGTTTAATAAGCTGTTTAAATATATTTTCTTTATTATTCGTCATTGCCATTCAAACTCAGCCAATACGGGATAATGATCACTGCTTTTCAGCTTCCCCTTCTCCACGCTTAAAGGCTTAATAAACTCCGGACGGTAAAAAACCTGGTCAAGATGAAACAAGAATCCATGACGGTTATAAGTTATCATCGGACCAAAAGACGAGTCGGCATATGCATCGCCCAAATCTCCCCCCCTCACTATCCTGTATGCATAAGACTCGGGAACATCATTGAAATCACCGCTGACGATAAGAGGTCCACGGGTTTGATCAATAATCTCACGCATGGCACGCGCACGCTCCGCACGGCGTGTGAAACCGCTTTTCAACTTCTGACGTATTGAGCCTTTCATCTCCTTCAAGCCCTCTTCCGTATCCTTCACAGACATGACCTCCCGCATAACCTTGCGTTCTTCATCAGTTAGATTGAAGGAGCTTAAATGCATATTGATCCAGTTTAATTTACCCCAAGGCATTTCAACTTCGAAAAGGGAAAAAGTATGATATTCCTTTATCAGCCTAACCGGATATTTTGACCACACTTTCAGGTCGCAAGCGGTTGTTCCTGCGCGATAGGGATATTTCTTGAATAGAGAATCGCGCAAAGCTCCCTGGAAATTAGGCACCTCCTTAGGATCATCTATATCCGCCACCTCCTGCAACCCGACAAGATCGGCATCTGAATCAAGCACATATTGAAACGACCGATTACCGGACTTTGCATCAGGATGTTGCTGATCCCACCCGTGCAATATATTGTAAGTAAGAAGGCTGAACGTGCGTTCACTGTTTTTTGCCTCCGATGACACATGCAGAGGCATCGCTGTAGATATAGGCTTCCATGCCACAACAAGGGCAAGCACCCCGATAGCGGCAGTCACCCATCGTCCGGCACAAAGCCACGCCACGGAAACCAGCATTGTGGCTATTGCGAAATATGGCAATGCCAACGTCAAGGCAGACGGAAGCATTACATATTCCGGATTTATACGTCCTCCATATGCTGAAAGAATCGTCAGAAGAAAGAGAATAAGAGAGGCTATTCTCAATATCATCCTGAATATCGGTTTAATTATCGGTAGAAACAATATACTTTAATATTTGAATAATAAAATTAGATATTAGCCGGTTTTCTTTCATCGGCTGTCTCGCAAACGGGTTGACAACGCATTCAGTTCTTGACGTTCATTGCCGGTGAGCGAATCGTATCCGGAAAGCCTGATCTTGTCAAGGAGTTCGTCAAGTCGGTCATGGTCACTGAGCCTTCCTTGCGAAGCTCTTACCATCGCTTCTGCATTTTTTGGACGCGACTGCTTACGACACCTTGTAAATGAAGTTAGAACACTCTTCACTTTTCTTAGAATATCGTCAATCCATCTTATTTTATGATGCGACCTTAGCCACAAACCATACGTCAAACCAAAAGCGATGCCGCCCAGATGAGCCACAGAGCCTCCCACGGAAGCACCACCGGTGCCGATAAGGGTAAGCAGAATGCACACTAATGCAAACCACTTTATTTTAACGCGCCCTATAAGCAACAACCTGATTTCATAGTCAGGCATAGACAGAGCCACAACGCTCATGATTGCCAGCACGGATGCAGATGCTCCACAGAGATATGCGCCAGCCGATGCTCCGCATGCAGAAGCTATTATGTATGCCATGCCTCCCGTCAACCCGCCCAATATATAAACCGTGAGCAATCCCCTGTCGCCTGACGACATATATATAAGCCGTCCGAACCAGTAAAGCCACAGGACATTGAATAAAAGATGAAGCAATGAAAACTGCGTCACCATATATGTCAGCAATGTCCAAGGATGGGCAGCGAATGATGAAAGATCCGAACTCAGAGCAAAAAATATTGAAAGGACAGAGGAGTCTGCATGCACAAGATGCATAATCACCGATGTGAACCACAAGCCCACACCTACTGCAAGGTTCACTCCCGTCAGGATTGAAAGCGCAAGCGAACCTCCGCAAAACCGTTTGTATTTATCAATAAAATCCTCCCCCACGTAAAGTCCCTTTCTTTTTCCAATAAAGCAGTATTATCAAACCGAATATCATTCCTCCAAGATGTGCGAAATGAGCCACCGAGTCCATTCGCCCTCCTACACCGAAGAAAAGCTCCAACACGGCGTAACCTGCCACCATATATTTAGCCTTGATAGGCACCGGAATAAAGAAAAGATACATCGGAATATTCGGGAAGACAAATGCAAAACCGAGCAACACTCCGAAAA
>CAMYSW010000303.1:0-3783 GCA_947297425.1 uncultured Porphyromonadaceae bacterium | reverse complement strand
ACTCATTTCGTGCATGCCCGCATATGCACGGTGCAGTCCAACGGTGACTTCAAAGAATCTACTCATCTTGATCCAAGGCTTATTGAAGTTGTGAGAATTTTTGAGAAGGAACGCCCCTGTGTAGCTATGCGTGTGGATCATGCACCGCTTATGCTTGGAGATGAAAAGATGGGATATAACGCAGGCTATTCTTTTCATGGAAGAATGCTCGCCCTTGGAATGATTTCGGGCGTGATGGCTGCTTTGAATGAGGGCGCTTAATGGGGATGAATGGGGCGAGATGGGGCTGAATGGGATGGATGGCACGGAGCATGAGGCTTTATAAAAGTGGAAATAAAAGAATTCGAATATGAGCAATATATTTTCAATTAAAGATAAGGTGGTTGTTATCACCGGGGGAACGGGTGTGCTTGGAAGTTGTATCGGTAAATATCTTGCTTCAGAAGGAGCTAAGGTTGCGATACTTGGTCGTCGCAAAGAGGAAGGCGATGCGATTGTAAAAGAGATAAAGGAAAGCGGAGGGGAGGCAATGTTCCTTGTAACCGATGTCATGAATAAAGAGGTTGTAGAACAGAATTGCGCTGATATCCTCGCGGCATATGGCAAGGTAGATTCATTGCTGAATGCAGCGGGCGGAAACATGCCAGGTGCCACAATTCCTCCGTCCGGCACAATCTTTGACGTAAAGGTAGAGGAATTTGAGCGCGTGCTCAATGTAAACCTGACAGGAACTGTAATACCTACCCAGGTCTTTCTGAAACCTATGGTCGAGGCAGGAAAAGGAACGATTGTCAATTTCTCGTCGATGGCAGCTTTCCGTCCTCTTACCCGGGTTATGGGTTATGCTGCGGCAAAAGCCGGAATATCTAATTTCACAGCGTTCATGGCAAATGAGGTGGCAACCAAATTCACCCCGGAAATACGCGTGAATGCCATAGCTCCCGGATTTTTCTTGACCAACCAGAACCGTAGCCTTCTCACTAACCCGGATGGAAGCTATACAGAGCGAGGTCAGGATGTTATCAGGCAGACTCCTTTCAAACGTTTCGGAAGGGCAGAAGAACTTTGTGGCACGATACAGTATCTCATATCCGATGCATCATCTTTTGTTACAGGTACGGTTGCCATTGTTGACGGCGGTTTCAATGCGTTTGCGATGTGAGATAGCCGGTTAATGGTTAATAATTAATAATTAATGGTTAATAATTGGGAGGTATGAAGGAATTTATGGATAAGGATTTTTTGTTGGAAACAGATACGGCAAAAGATCTTTATCACAATCATGCGGCAAAAATGCCCATCATAGATTATCATTGCCATCTTGATCCGGCAATGATTGCTGATGATTATAAGTTCAATTCGATCACTGAACTTTGGTTGGGCGGTGACCATTATAAATGGCGTGCGCTCCGGGCAAACGGGGTTGAAGAGAGGTTTATTACAGGAAAGGATACTTCGGACTGGGAAAAATTTGAGAAATGGGCAGAAACTGTGCCATATACATTCCGTAATCCTCTATATCACTGGACCCATCTTGAATTGCGCACTGCATTTGGAATAGAAAAGCGGTTGAACCCTCAGACTGCAAGGGAGATATATGATGAATGCAATGATAAATTACGCAATGATCCGTCAATGACAGCCCGCGGTCTGATGCGCAAATATGGTGTGGAAACAGTATGTACTACCGATGACCCCGTGGATTCATTGGAGCATCATTGTCGCTTACAGGAGGATGGGTTTGAGATAAAAGTGCTTCCGACGTGGCGTCCCGACAAGGCGATGGCAGTTGAGAATCCCGAAAATTTCAATGCATATGTGGCAAAGCTCTCTGCTGTCACCGGGATTGAGATACCGGATTTTAATGCTTTTAAAGAGGTTTTGCAGCTCCGTCACGATTTCTTTGAAGAATGTGGATGTCGCCTGAGTGATCATGGCATATCTGAATTTTATGCCGATGATTACACAGAGAAAGAGATTGAGGAGATATTCAGCAAGGTCAGGCACGGAAATATGCTGACGGATGTAGAGATTTCAAAATTCAAGAGTAAAATGCTTGAATTGTTTGGAGAAATGGATGCGGAATCAGGATGGACGCAGCAGTTTCATTATGGAACCATACGCAATTCCAATTCTTTGATGATGGAGAAACTCGGTCCTGACAGTGGATTTGATTCAATCGGGGAGTTCAACACGGCACAGAGTTGCGCTAAATTTCTTGATCGCCTAAATAGTAAGGGAAAGCTTGCCAAGACAATCCTGTATAACCTTAATCCTTGTGCGAATGAGGTGCTTGCCACTATGATCGGCAATTTTCAAGACGGATTGGTGGCGGGAAAGATGCAGTTCGGTTCCGGCTGGTGGTTTAACGATCAGATAGACGGTATGACCCGTCAGATGAATGCTTTGTCAAATCTGGGACTTCTCAGCAGATTTGTTGGAATGCTTACAGATTCTCGTTCGTTCGTATCGTATCCGCGACACGAATATTTCCGCAGAACCCTTTGTAATCTTATAGGCAATGACGTGGAGAACGGCATGATCCCCTACGACGGATATGAGAAGGAACGGGTTCAGAAGATGGTGGAGGATATATGCTACAATAACGCCAAGAATTTCTTCAGTTTTTAAATCACCTCTGCCTGTACCTTAAAATACAATAACGATGGAAAATGTTTCTTCAATAGCGCTTTCTGCGCGTAAGACCAATTGGCGGTGGGTGATATGCTCCCTTCTCTTTTTCGCCACTACAATAAATTATCTTGACCGTCAGGTTTTGTCTCTGACATGGAAAGATTTTATTGCACCTGAATTTCATTGGACAGATACGGATTACGGTGCAATAACAGGTTTCTTCTCACTTTTTTATGCCGGAGTCAGCCTTTTTGCAGGTAAGTTTATTGACTGGATGGGTTCTCGAAAAGGTTATATCTGGGCTATCTTCATTTGGTCATTGGCGGCATGTCTCCATGGCGGTTGCGGCTGGCTGACAATGAAGATAGAAGGTCTTGATTCGTTGGAAGCACTCCGAATGGTTGAAACCGGTTCGGCACTTGCCTTGTCGATAGCATCGATAAGCGTATGGCTGTTCCTCGGTTGCCGAGCCTTGCTTGCTGTAGGAGAGGCTGGAAATTTTCCGGCTGCAATTAAGGTGACCGCTCAATATTTCCCAAAGAAAGACCGTGCTTTTGCCACTTCCATATTTAATGCAGGTGCATCCGTAGGCGCATTGGCAGCTCCGCTGTGTATTCCTGTGCTTGCAAAGGCATTAGGTTGGGAGATGGCATTCGTGATCATTGGCGCACTCGGTTTTTTGTGGATGGGATTCTGGATCAATTTATATTCTGCCCCAGAAAAGTCGCGTTTTGTCAATAAACCCGAGCTTGAATATATACGTCAGGATGAAACGGGGGAGACTGAAACACTGATTGAGCGAGAGGAATATAAGACTATTTCTTTCTGGCGTTGTCTGAGTTTCCGTCAGACTTGGGCTTTCATAGCCGGCAAGGCGCTTACCGATGGTGTGTGGTGGTTTCTTCTTTTCTGGGCTCCTGCATACTTCTCTGATCAATTCGGATATGCGAGCTACACGCCCATGGGGCAGGCATTGATTTTCACTCTTTATTTAATAGTTACGGTATTTTCGATAATGGGAGGTTATCTTCCTAAAATATTTGTTGAAAACAAAGGTATGAACCCATATGCAGGGAGGATGAGGGCTATGCTTATATTTGCTTTTGTTCCGATTCTTGCATTGTTTGCCCAGCCCTTGGGTGTCTATTC
>CAMYSW010000302.1:0-3788 GCA_947297425.1 uncultured Porphyromonadaceae bacterium | reverse complement strand
GATTATGTTTTTATTGAGCGAATGAAGCATAGTAGCTGTTGCTGTTGGCTTCACTTCTTCTTTTTTGCCAAATATGCCCAAAAATCCTTTTCGTTTCGGCTTTTTTGGCTGTTCCTGCACACTTTTCTGTGCGATGACCGGTACTTGATCGGCTATCTTCTTGTTAACGGCTTGCTGCTTGTCAAGTATCCGTACAATCGAGAGCATCTGTCGCTCCTTATCCTCTAAAAGATAACGTACACTATCAATCCGCTCTGTCGGATAAGTTCTTCTGAAATTACATAGCATACTGTCTATTGCCATGCGTTTGGCGTGATAGTGTCCTCTTTCATCCTTATTCCATTCCAATACGGTTTCTCCTAATAGAGAAAGTCCTGTCAAATGAAAGTTTAATTCATTTATTTTCTGACGTAATTCATCCGCCGCTTGATTCTCTTTTTCTAATGATTCAAGTTTTTGCCATTCATGCTTATAGCAATAAATGATTATTCCTATAAACATGAATATTAGAATATAACCACAAGAGATTAACTTACGGATAGAATTCATAAACCTAATGAACTATAGATATGATAAAATCGGCAATATCCTGTAAAACTTCGGGAGAGATTGTTTCCTCAATTGTACCGTATTCCTGTACGGCTCCGGTTTGGGAATGTTGGAAAAGATGGTTCAGTTCCGGGTAGAGTTTTATTTGAGCCTTTGGTGCGAGTCGTTGCATTTGCGGCATATTTAGTTTCGGTTTTACTTGTATATCCCTTTCACCATAAAGCACAAATACAGGGCAACGGGTAGTTAAAATGCTCTCAGCCGGAGAGAAACCGATATAGAAATTCAGCCACGGATTGGTATCGGATGCAATCTTTTTAAGATTGGACATCAACGCAGTATGGATGGGTGTATTACTCCAATTTTTGCATATTGCGTCAATACTATCAATAGCTATCTCATCATCTTGTGTTATTTTCAAGTCATAGATGTTGTGCAAGGCTTCTACATAGTCCGATACTATATTGTCAGGCATATTGCCTTGTTTGAGTAAAGTCGCACTCTGGTCTATCAGAATGGTATCACCACGAACTGCCTGCGCTCCGATTGCGACAATAAAGTCCGGTTTACCCGGATCAATTACGCATAAATTATCTTGTGTTTTTATCTCAGGTTCAGCCCCCAACATAAAAGCGGCAGTTGCCCCCTCGCTATGCCCTAATAATCCCACGTTATTGAAGTTCTCCACCATTCGTACATATTCTAATACACATCGGGCATCCCGCACAAAATCTTCGGTCGTGGCAGTTGTTCCGTCACCTGTTGATTTCCCATGTCCCCGATCATCATACCGAAAAGATGCAATGCCATTTCTTGCAAGATAATCGGCTATCACAGCAAAGGGTTTGTGTCCAAAAATTTCCTCATCCCGGTTTTGAAGCCCGCTACCTGTTATCATTACAACGACGGGAGTTGCAGTGTTATAATCTTTTGGGAGAGTGAGAGTCCCTGAAAGGATTACATCGTCCGATGGATTATTGATGTTGATTTCTTTGGTCGTATATGGATACGGAGGTAGCGGAGTCTGTGGCCGTTTTAATTCAACAGTTCCCGGAGATAATTCAATATTCGCTTTCATCGCCCCTTGACTGCAAATACCTGTTATAATCCCATTTTGTTGTCGTCCGGCAAAAGATAATCCAATTTGTCGGAATGATATATTAACCGAATCGGCAGAAATGAAATTCACATCTCCTGCTATTCCATAAGCACCTTGATCCGGAGAATCGAGAGTTACCAACTGTATTCCGTCCTCTTCGGTTTTGAAATTGAATACTAATTTCAGTGACAACTGTGGAGTGATTCTTAATGTCCCGCTCCATGCCCCTGATATATTCTTCGATGCCATAACACTGATTACAGAAAAAATGGCTATAAATACCATCATTAGAAACTTCTTGCTCATACCTGATCTGTTGTTTTAGTTAGTTCCATCAAGGTATGGCCATCTGCATCTTTAAGAAATAGAATCGTATCATTCTTTATCTCAAAGGTCTTTATAGCAGGAAGAATGTGCTTCATACTTTCTTCCATAAGCATATCCTCACAAGCCATTTCGGTGGATGTTATTTCCGGAAATATCAACTTGTCCCCTTTGAGAATATATTGACCGGACACCAAATTGCACCCCGTATTACAGAATACATTTCCTTGATTATCAAATTCAAGTGAATAATCACTTCCATCGGCTACGGTGGAAAGGGCGAATGGCGTGGAAGTTACGATACATTTATACTCCACGATTCGCCATTTACCGGATAGCCCCACACTTGTATTCTTGTCACAAGAAAGCAACAATAGACCTATAAATAAAATGGTCCAGTTGGGTAATTTCATTTTCTATTTCGTTTTATTGTTTGACATCCTCTTCTGCTCATTTCTTCTGCATATGCAATCTCGCCATGTTCCCTTATATAGCTAATACAAGACGGACGGTCAGAATTGAAGATGAACGCGAACACTTTGCTTATAAAGTTGGAATAGGTTTTACACTCTCTTACGTCACGCTTACATTTGGCACAGGTATGATAGCCTCTGCTTATGCAACATTGACGGATTTTACACCACGATGCTTTTTCGTTCTTCTCACATCCGGGACATCTCCCTGACAAGAATTTGCGACACGATCCACAAAACAGCTCGCAAGCTGCGACGCTATCAAAATCTGCTATTACCTGATTCATACAAATCACAACGCTCTAAAATGCTCGATTGCCGTTATAATCAACCCTAAAGACGCTCTGAAATGCTTGATTGCCGCTATAATCAACCCTAAAATGACCGCATTGACAAGCACAATCGGAACAGCTTTCTTTTCGTTCTTAGCAATCATAATCACCATAGGCATAGTCATTAGAACTGATACAATCGGACCGGCTAAAAAGTCGTTGACATTCAACTGAGGAAGTGTAGTGTTGAAGATAATGAAAGTTACCACCACATACTGCACAAAAGCAGACCAACAGTTTGCCTTATCCATTTTTTTGAGAAACATAGGGAGGGCATTGACGGCTCCGATAACGACTCCGATAAGTATTGTAAATACTAATTCCATTGTTTTTTTAGTTTTATGATACAGGAGATGCCGTACTGAAAAATACGGCATACTCCAAGCATCAGATAAGATAATTGTCCTATTGGTATTCTGTTTTGCTATTATTCGCCGTTTGACGACCAATATTCATTGCAGATGTAATAATTAAATTCCAATGTATAGCTTGATTCTGCTGGCAGACCGTTATTGAGTCCGGGATGGAATTGCGGAAGCATAAATGCCACACGAAGGGCTTCGCCATCAAGTGTCTTTCCTGAACTTTTCACTATTTTGGCATCTTTTACCACTCCGTCCTTAGCAATGGTGAGTTGCACGACTGCATCCATATTAAGAACACCGTCTTTATAGGCGGTTTCAGGGAATTTTATGTTCTTGTTGATGAAAGCTCTCAATTTGTCCTTGCCGCCGGGGAAGTTGGGAGCGGTTTCAGTCTTGATGAATGGCACGGCATTGTCCGCATCCGCTTTCTCCGTCACCACCATATCGGAATTTCTTTCTGTCACGCGAATGGTGGAATCGGATTTTTCGCTAATTTTGTAGCGCAGATCCTCCACCGGCGTAGCGGCAGATACCTCGTTGATTACTGCTGACACTGCAGGGGTGGCCAGACCGATTAATGCGAGTGCCATCGCAGGCACCATGACAAAGGCACGCACACGGGCTTTGCCTGTCGGTTTACTTGATA
>CAMYSW010000301.1:0-3789 GCA_947297425.1 uncultured Porphyromonadaceae bacterium | reverse complement strand
CGGTTGTTGAAAATACCCTTGAACCAGACCTTGTTGAAGTCATTGAACTTCCAGTCGAGCGACAATGAGTAGCTCTGTCGCTCTCGTGTGACATAATACTGCCTTATCTGATAGTCGTTGACATAGATTTTGCCGTCGTCATCCTTTTCCCATATAAATTCTGTATTATATGATCCGGCTGGCGCATTATTATAGGAGGCCGCAAGCATCACTCCGAAGCGGTCATTGAAGAAACGGTTACCTAGAGTGAGTCCGAAATTCATCTGCGCCTTACGGCTTATCCAGTTGTAGCCTGTTCCCGCTACGGCTCCGACAGTAAATCTGTGTGGCGAATTTTTCGTAACGAGGTTGATAGAACCGCCGATAGCATCGCCGTCCTGATCCGGCATAAGTGTCTTGCTGACCTCTATTGTCTGAATCATATCGGACGGTATAAGGTCAAGCTGAACATTGCGAATGTCTCCCTCGGCCGATGGCAGTCTTGACCCGTTGATTGTCACGGAACTGAACTCAGCCGGAGTGCCGCGTACCTGACCGAAGCGGGCCTCGCCCTGATCATACTGCACATTGATACCGCTTATCCGTTTCAGAGCGTCTCCGATATTCGAGTCGGGGAATTTGCCAATCTGGTCGGCAGACACCACATTGGTTATATTGATATTATTCTTTTGGGCATTTATGGCTCTCTGCTGCCCGGAGAAAACGCCGGTCACTACAACTTCATTCAGTTCCCGTGATGTATCCGACATTACAATGTCGTCAACCGTCGATTTTTCCGAAACCACGATTGTTTTACTGACCGGAAGAAAACCGATATAAGTTACTTTCAGATTATGATTCCCGGATGAAAGGTTGGCAAACGAGAAAAAGCCGTCGAGATCCGTAACCGCCGACAACTTGTTGCCGTCGATGATAACCACCGCTCCCGGTAGCGGGTTCTTCTCATTGTCAAGGATGCGGCCTTTAAGTTGTCCGTATTGCGGACTGTCAGCCGCCATAATGGTCAGACTTGAAGCAAGTGCGACCAAAAAAGTTGACATTACTTTTTTCATTGTGATTGTTGTTTTGTTTCTGATTCACGCTGCAAAATTCGCCAACTAATATTTCATGAGTTTATCAGATTTGTTTAGATTTTATGAAATGGATTGTGTCATTAAACTTTTATTAAACTTTTGAGCATTAGGATAGTATTTAACCGATTATTAGTAATTTTGCGGCATGGAAACAAAAAAGAAGATACTTGTTGTTGATGATGAGGAAGCCCTGTGTGACGGCCTTGCATTCAATCTTGAAGCGGAAGGCTATCAGGTCGACATGGCGTATAGCGCGGAGGAGGCTCTTGCCCTCAACCTTGCCGCCTATGACTTGATACTCCTCGATATTATGATGGGGGAAATATCCGGGACTCAACTGGCACGCATAATGAAGTCGAATCCGGCAACGGCCTCCGTTCCCATCATATTCTGCACAGCAAAAGACACGGAGGAGGATATGATTTCGGGACTCGATCTCGGGGCTGATGACTATATCATGAAGCCATATTCTCTTAATGCTGTGCTTGCCCGAATAAGGACTGTGCTTCGCCGTACGGCGGCTTCTGTCGCACTTGCCAAGACTGATTCTGACCTTGTTTCATACAAGGGGCTGGTCCTGTCTGCAAAAAACAGGACCTGCACGGTTGACGGGACGGAGGTGAAAATGCCCAAAAAGGAGTTTGAGATACTGCTCAAACTAATCTCCAACCGGGGGCAGGTTTTCACCCGCGCGGATTTGCTCAACGAGATATGGCCCGACGAGGTTGTGGTGCTTGACAGGGTTGTAGATGTGAACATAACCCGTATACGCCAGAAAATCGGCATCTACGGCAAGAATATTGTAACTCGCTCGGGCTACGGTTATGGGTTTATTGAATAAGCTCTCCTATCCGCAGCGGCTGTTCGTGTGGCTTCTTGGATATTCCTTGCTGATGGTCGGTTGCTTTGTCGTGTTTCAGTATCACAGGGAAAAGGAATTCAAGGCGGAGGAGATTGACAAGCAACTACAGCTTATCAACACATATATCCTTACCGAACTTGGTGAGGGACACGATGTGCCGGATATCAGACTCGACGATTTCAAACCGTTTGACGATATCCGTGTCAGCGTAATTTCCGACAAAGGACATATAATATATGACAACACACTTGATTCCCTGCCTAAAACCAACCACCTTGACCGTCAGGAAATACGGGATGCCGTACGGCATGGGGCGGGCTACGCTGTAAGACGGCACAGCGAGAGTACGGGCAACTACTATTTTTACTCGGCGAAAAAGAGCGATGACGGGAATATTGTCCGTACTGCGGTGCCGTATTCGGTTTCATTCAGAGGACTGTTGCAGGCCGATTATGGCTTTCTGTGGATTATGGGGATTATCACAATGGTGATGTGCGTACTTGGCTATTTCGCAACCCGAAGGGTCGGCCTCCACATAATCAGGCTGAACAGATTTGCGGAAAACGTAGAAAACGGTGCCCAGATTTCCGACACCGAACCGTTCCCCCATGACGAGCTTGGCGAGATTTCAAACCACATTGTCCGCCTTTATGCCCGTTTGCAACAGGCTGTCGCTGACAGGGACAGCGAACATCGCGCAGCCCTCCATGAACAGCTTGAAAAGGAACGCATCAAAAAGCAACTCACGAATAACATAAACCACGAACTGAAAACCCCGGTCGCATCAATCAGGGTCAGTGTGGAGACGATGCTGGCACACAGGAATATGAGCGATGAAAAGCAGATATTGTTCCTGCAACGTTGTCTTACAAACACAGAAAGGCTCCAAAGGCTTCTGACCGATGTCTCGCTCCTAACACGCATGGACGACGGAAGCGCCTCTATATTGAAAGAACAGGTTAATCTCACGGATATAATAAATGACGTGGTTGAGGACCGACAGATAATCGCCGCCACAAAGGGCATAAGGATTGAGAATTTTGTTTCTCATAACGTAATCATGGCCGGTAATGCTTCTCTGCTTGAGGCCGTTTTCAACAACCTTATAGACAATGCGATTGTTTATAGTGGAGGAACCAGAATAAAAATAGAATTAATCAGTATCGACAACGATAAAGTTGTAATTGCATTGTCCGACAACGGATGCGGCGTTCCTCCCGAACACCTGCCAAGACTGTTTGAAAGGTTCTATCGCATTGACAAGGGACGGTCACGAGCGGCCGGTGGCACCGGACTCGGGCTTTCGATAGTGAAAAACGCCGTGATTCTTCATGGCGGTGAAATCTCCGCCGAAACTCAATGCTCAGGCGGATTATTGTTCAAAATAACATTTTCAAGAAACTCAAAATGAAGACAAAACTAAAAATCGCGCTTGTAGCTCACGACCAACGCAAAGCCGATATGGTCGATTGGGTAAAATTCAACGCCCAATACCTTTCACAGCATGAGCTGGTATGTACCGGCACGACTGGAGGGCTTATAAAGAATGCTTTCTCAGAAGCAGGAATAGATGCCCAAATCGAATGTATGAACTCCGGACCGATGGGCGGTGATGCCGAAATAGCGGCAATGGTGGTAAGAAACGAGATTGATCTTGCCATATTCCTGATAGACGACCTCAATGCGCAGCCCCACGAGGCGGACATTCAGATGCTTTTGCGTCAATGTCGTCTCCACAACGTGCCGATTGCCTGCAACCGAATAAGTGCGGACCTGATGATTTCAAGCCGTCTGTGGGATGACCCGACGTATAAACCCATCGAACAGAGCTATATAAGGTTTGACCGCAATTAA
>CAMYSW010000300.1:0-3795 GCA_947297425.1 uncultured Porphyromonadaceae bacterium | reverse complement strand
TATACAGTGCCGAACTCAGCAAAACGCAGGGGAAGGTCGCGGTAACTTCTGGGTCATGCCTTATAGATTTCGCAGTGGTGGGGGCAGTTCATCGGCTTGAGCATATATTCCTCTCCCTCCTGCGGGGTCTTGATCGGCTGGAATGAGTCTTTTCCATATTTAGCCCAGTGACCGGAGGTGACATAAAGCTGTTTGTTGCCGATATGCGGAGTTATCACCTGAAGATACCCGTATTCTTTCTGTATCTTGCGCAGGAACTGCTCAAGACGGTCGCGAAGCGCAGCACCCTTGGGAAGCCAGAGAGGCAAACCCTGTCCCACTGTCGAAGAGAAAGCGAACAGCTCCATCTCCTTGCCAAGTTTACGGTGGTCACGCTTCTTAGCCTCCTCAAGAAGCGCAAGATACTCATCAAGCATCTTCTTCTTAGGGAATGAAACGCCATATACACGCACAAGCTGGGCGCGTTTCTCGTCTCCACGCCAATAAGCACCGGCAAGAGAGAGTATCTTGACAGCCTTTATAGCCGCAGTAGACGGAAGATGGGGACCGCGACAGAGGTCTGTGAAGTCTCCTTGGGTATAGGTTGTGATATGACCGTCTTCAAGTTCACTTATAAGTTCGCATTTATAAGTCTCGCCTCTGTCTCCGAACATCTTGAGGGCATCATCTTTCGCGATGTCACGACGGACAATATCTTCTTTTTTGGAAACGAGTTCCAACATCTTCTTCTCGATCTTGGCAAAATCATCGGAAGTGATCTTGTGTTCACCCGGATCAATATCATAGTAGAACCCGTTTTCTATCGCGGGACCGATACCGAACTTGACACCGGGATATAGTTCCTGAAGAGCCTCGGCAAGAAGATGGGCGGAAGAATGCCAGAATGCGTGCTTACCTTCCGGAGAGTCCCACTTGAAAAGCTCAATGGAAGCATCCATCGAAATCGGGCGGGAAATATCCCACTCCTCTCCATTCACTTTTGCAGCCAACACGTCGGCGGCAAATCGCGGACTGATACTCTCGGCAACCTGAAACGGCGTAACACCGCTCTCAAATTGCTTAACGCTGCCATCAGGAAAAGTTATATTGATCATATCTATCTTTTTTATATTCAATTCAATACAAATAAACAAACAGAGATTCCAGTGAAGAATCTCCATTATCCGCGCAAAGATACAAAAAAATAATTAATTATGCAAAAGCCATTTACATGCTGCAGGACTTATCAATCACTTCATTCTTTTAAGGAGGTTATAACTCGGCAAGACACCGAGTTCTCCGGCTTTGCTCAGGTCAACGAACGCCTGCCTCTTATTGCCCACGTGAAGATATGCAATCCCCCTGTTATAATATGCTGAACCGAACGAGGGGTCAAGGCGGATTGCTTCGGCATAGCATTGCAAGGCGGATGTATAATCCCCTGCCTCATAAAATATATTTCCCTTATTGAGCCAGGCATAAACCAGACGCGGATTCAGGGCTAACGCCTTGTCATAATCAGCTATTATATCCGCCAGATATTTCTGAGACTGACGCTGACGCAGCGCCGACGCAGCCTGATCTTCTTCCATGGCGTCTTCTGCCACTGATGATTTTCCGGTTTTCATTTCAATGTTTCTCGCATATGCACGAGCCATGTATGCCATGGTGAAGCCGGGATCTTTCTCAATCGCAGCATTCAAAGCTTCAATTGCTGCAGGATAATTCTTAAGCATGGTCCTCACGACTCCCAATATAAGCATATCGGCAGCCCTCGCTTTCCCGTCAGACACCACACCTTCATAGAAATCGGCACGGTCGAAAAGTTTCTGGAAAGCCGCCTCTTCAATTGCATCCACACCGGTCGAGAGATATATCTTGTCCGCCACATAACCCCGCTGGTTAAATTCATCGAGTTCGCGGAAATAGTTTGACGTGGAACGCAACGAAGATGGTGAATCATGAAGTGAAAGCATATAAGCAGGCTCCGGCTCCACTCGAATGTCCCTATCCTGAACACGACCTTTTATTTTCTCATTGTAAGTCAGTTGGGTCTGTTCCGAGGCACTACCTACGGTGACAAGCTGGTTAAACCTGTCCATCACATCAATCTCACTTTCGCCATCATCCGCACCACGCGCCGTGCGTGTTTTGCCGGGTGCGATAGTGGGTCTGTCAAGTGGATTCTTCTCGGGATTGCTCACATATCGTTTCACGAGATCGTCTCCCGTATAAACATGCTGCATCGCAGTCCTCATGTCTCCCATATTCCTATAGACCTCTGCCTTGGCATAATAAGCCGGATAAAAGCGAGGATACTTACGGGTGATCTGGTCAAAATCGGCAAGCGCTTCCTTGTTATTTCCACGTTCCATGTTCACAAGTCCAAGGTTATAGCGGGCATGGAAATTATCCGGATCATACTTAAGCACCTGGTTGAAATCATCCGCCGCGCGGTTAAGGTCCTTGACTTCATATCGCAGGAGGGCACGATTAAAAAGCGCTGCAGAATTATACGGTTCAAGCTCAAGGGTATAGTTATAATCCGACATTGCTCCGAAATAATCATCAAGATTATAACGGAGATAGGCACGGTTCACGTAAAGGTCTGCCTCTTGCGGCTGCAATTTTATAGCCGCATCCATATCCGAAAGAGCCTCCTCCCAATTCTTTTGGTCCGCCTTGATCTGAGCGCGCATAAGGAAGGCATTAATAAGGTTCTTGGATATACCTATCGCCTTGTCAAGATCAGCGAGGGCACCGACGGTGTCTCCTTCAATGGCACGCAACCGTCCGCGGGCGGCATAGCCGTCTTCAAACTGAGGATAAATGCGGAGCAATCGTGCGAAAGTAGCCTCCGCATCTTCCTTCTTTTTCATTTCAGTCTGAGCTACAGCCTTATAATAAAGGAAATATTTATCTTCGGGATTATAATTCAAACCGGCATCATAGTCAAGCACGGCAAGAGAGTCCTTCCCCATGTTCTGACGTGCGAAGCCTCTGACTTTATATGTTTCAGTCTTGAATTTATTGCGCTCGAGAGCTAATGAGCAATCCTCTTCAGCACCTTTATAGTCTTCAAGATAAAGTTTGGCAAGGGCACGGAAGAAATAAGGATCCGACAGATATGGCTTCGCCTTGATAGCCTGATTGAAATATTGTATGGAAAGCATGTAATCTTCCATCGAGAGCACATTTCGCCCTATATTAAGCACCTGCTCGGCATTAACCTGCGCTGTGACATTTACCGACGACGTCACCGTCATGACCACTAAAAAAATCAGCGACCACAACCTATTTCTCCTTTTGAACCCGTTTAAATTCTTCACATTGCAAATTTAGCAAATAATTTGAAACATTAACAGCTTGTATTTCGTTAAAAAATTAAAAGAATACGGACCCTCCTTTTCCAAGATAAGCATACAAATGGAAAAAATCGTTATAATTGGAGGCGGGTTTGCCGGACTCAATCTGGCGAAACGCCTTGACCCTGACAAATATAGTGTAAGCTTGGTGGACCGCAACAATTTTCATTGCTTCCCGCCACTCTTCTACCAGATCGCCTCTTCCGGTCTGGTCAGCGCAAACATATGTTTCCCTTTCAGACGTGAGTTTAAAAAAATGCATAACACGTCGTATCACATGGGACATGTAAAAATGATAGATCCAGATTCAAAAAGAGTAACAACCAGTTACGAGACCTTGGATTACGACAGACTGATAATAGCTGCCGGCTCAACCAATAATTATTTCGGGATGGACAATCTTGCTGAAGAAACTTTCGGCATCAAGACAGTTGCGGAAGCGGCACACACC
>CAMYSW010000299.1:0-3799 GCA_947297425.1 uncultured Porphyromonadaceae bacterium | reverse complement strand
GGTTAAAAAGGTAATAGATATATTGACAGCATCATGGGGATTGGCATGGAGTCCCAAGCGTATCACCGTCTCTACCGTAGGTAAGCTGCCTCAACTTAAAGAGCTTTTAGAGGAGACTCAGGTTCATGTGGCTATAAGTGTGCATACGGCGGATATCTCGCAGCGAGAATCAATGATGCCGGCGCAGAAGGCATTCCCGATATCATCGGTGATGAGACTCCTTTCAGGATATGATTTCAGTCATCAGCGCAGACTTTCGCTCGAATATATTATGTGGAGAAATGTTAACGACGATATTGCTCATGCGGAGATGCTGGTGAAGCTTATCGGTCAGGTAGATTGCCGTGTAAATTTGATCCGTTTCCATGCCATACCGGGTGTTGATCTCTCGCCTTGCAGTGAGGACCGGATGTTGATGTTCCGTAGTTTCCTCAATTCCAAAGGGATCACCGCCACTATTCGTGCTTCGCGCGGCGAAGACATATCCGCGGCATGTGGCATGTTGGCTAAGTAGAGTTTGGGGTATAATGTTTTAAACAGCATATAGGACAGCATATAGGTATGAACTGTCAGGCAGGTATGAGCTGTCAGGTGTAAAATGTGAAATATGAGTAATAGAGTATCGGAGCTTATCTCTAACGCCTAAAACCTAACGCCTAACACCTAACAAATCATATCTCGGATTTTTTTTGTAACTTTGAAGGTTAATTCATTAAATTATGGCAAAACCAATTAGAGTGGGTATCACCCACGGCGATATAAACGGAATCGGATATGAAGTGACCCTTAAAGCGATTTCAGATGAGAAGATTCCGGAATTGTTCACACCTGTATTCTTCGGAAGTCCGCAGATTGTGGAAAAGGCGCGACGGGAGTTCAACCTTGAACTTCTGCCTGTGCATATAGTGAAAAATAAAGGCGATATACGCGACGGTAAGTTGAATATTGTCGAAATCGGTGTCACGCACAATGATGTGGAACCGGGTGTGCCGACAGAAAAATCCGGTGAGGCGGCTGTTAAGGCGCTTGAATTGGCAACGGCAGCTCTTGAGGATGGAGAAATACAGGTGCTTGTCACTGCTCCGATCTCAAAAAAGGCGGTTCAAAGCGACAAGTTCCAGTTCCCGGGACATACTGAATATCTTCAACAAAGGCTCGGTAACGGTTCTCATGCGTTGATGGTTCTCTTCAATGATTACCTTAAGGTGGCACTTGTCACGACACACCTCCCTCTCTCTGAAGTGCCGCGTACAATTACACGGCAACGTGTGCTTGACCAGATTCACAGTTTCGAGAAGGTGTTGCGTAGTGATTTTACCTGCGAACGTCCGAAAATCGCAGTTCTTTCTCTCAACCCTCATTGTGGAGACGAGGGATTGCTCGGTAATGAAGAGAAAGAAGAGATCATCCCGGCTCTTGAAGATGCGAAGAAAGAAGGAATACTTGTTTTTGGACCATATTCTTCCGATGGATTCTTTGCTTCTGATTCTTATCGCAATTTTGACGGTATATTGGCAATGTATCATGACCAGGGACTTGCCCCCTTCAAGGCATTGGCTGGAGAGACCGGTGTTAATTTCACGGGAGGACTTCCTTATGTGCGCACCTCTCCCGATCATGGCACTGCATATGATCTCGCATGGAAGGACAAGGCTGATCCCACTTCGATGCGTCAGGCAATATATAAAGCAATCGACCTTTACCGCAACCGCATGAATCATCAGATGGCATCGGCAAATCCATTGCGAAAGGTCAGGCCGGAGAGGGGTGCAGACAAGACTGTTGACCTGACAAAAGATGAAATAACAGACTAAACTATGAATTTTGGAATAATAGCAGCGGGAGAAGGTTCCCGCCTTGTTCAGGAGGGTGTCGCTTTCCCTAAACCGCTTGTTCCGCTATGCGGAGAGCCGATGATCGGCCGCTTGGCAAGGATATTTCAAGAAAACGGAGCCGGCAAGATTTGTATCATCGTTAACGAGCACATGACCGAGGTGCGCGAATTTGTGGATAGCCTTGCCGGAAGGTTGGGCATCCCCGTGGATGTCGTAGTGAAGACAACACCGTCGTCGATGCATAGTTTTTACGAACTTGGAAGTCTTCTTAAGGGGCATGGGCGTTTCGTAGTCACTACCGTGGACACCATTTTCCGTGAGCCTGATTTCTCTTCATATGTAAAGGCGTATGAAAATGCGGATGCTGATGTAGACGGTATGATGGCAGTTACATCTTTTATAGATGACGAGAAACCATTGTATGTTGAGACTGACGGTGAAATGAATATAACGGCGTTCCTTGACTGTTCGAACCATAAGCAGGATGGCGGGAAGGAGTTTGTGTCAGGAGGTATTTATGGACTCGGAGACAAGGCTGTTGACGTGCTTGACACCTGCTTGAAGACCGGCGTGAGCCGTATGCGTAACTACCAGCGTGCTTTGGTTGATGCCGGGCTTAGGCTTAAGGCATATGACATGGGTAAGATTATTGATGTTGATCATGCGGGCGACATTGCCAAAGCTGAAGATTTCATAAATCCTAATTATTAAGATGGCAGACATAAAGATTGCCGGAGTGATGCGCGCAGGCGCATACTCTCCTAACCATATCGGAAACGATGCGGCGATATTCAACGCCGTTGCCGATCAGTTGCGTAAACGCGGCTGCGAGGTGAGAATATATAACGAAGAGCAATTTCAAAACGGGAATATAACGGAAGATATAATCCTTAACATGTGTCGCGAGAAAGCATCAATAGAAAAACTGATGCATCTCGAAGATGAGGGGAGGCTTGTGATCAACTCCGGTTACGGTATTGAAAATTGCACCCGCGAAAGAATGACACGTATGCTTCTGGGCAATGATATACCTTATCCTGAGAGCCTTATAGTAAATACTAATGAAGATGTGCGTGCTGAACTTGAAAAGAACGGCTTCAATAAAGTGTGGATCAAGCGTGGCGACTTCCATGCTATGCATAAGGAGGATGTGAGTTATTGCCGTCATCCTCAGGAGGCGCAGGAAGTCCTTCATGAGTATTTCTATCGGGGCATCAAGCGAGCCGTGATCAACCGTCATCTTGTAGGTGACCTCATCAAGTTCTATGGTGTTCAGGGTCAGGACTGGTTCTTCTGGTTCTATCCCTATGACGAAGGTCACAGCAAATACGGACACGAGGCGGTTAACGGCAAATCGCGCGGACTTGCTTTCGACGAGGCATACCTGAAAAGCATCTGCCAAAAAGCATCCGAAATAATGGACGTGAAGATTTATGGCGGAGATTGCATAGTAGATCCCGACGGTTCTGTGCGTATAATAGATTTTAACGACTGGCCAAGCTTCGCGCCCTGTAGGGGAGAAGCAGCGCAGCCTATAGCAAAGTGCATATTGCAGTCAATAAAAGAAAGGAGGAAGAGATGAGTGCTGTCAAGGAGAAAAAGCAGGGGTTTAAAGATTCCTTGAAGTCTATGGACACCGAGGAGACATTCGACCTCATATTCTACCGTCCCATAGGATATATGTGGGCGTTGTTGGCAAAGAAACTTGGCATCTCCCCCAACGCTATTACTATAGCTTCTATATTCTTGGGAGTCGGAGCGGGTGTCTGTTTCTTTTTTAATGAGAATGTAAGTCCTTGGATCAACTATTTCTGGTGGAACGTCATAGGCGTATTCCTTCTTGTGTGGGCTGATTCTTTCGACAGCGCAGACGGTCAGCTTGCGCGAATGACAAAACAGTATTCCCGCATTGGCAGGATCTTGGACGGACTCAGTGGCGACTTCTGGTTTGCTGCCATATATGT
>CAMYSW010000298.1:0-3807 GCA_947297425.1 uncultured Porphyromonadaceae bacterium | reverse complement strand
GACCGATACCCTCCGACTTAAGGGCGAGACCGGGACCTGACGTGGATGTCACGGCAAGGTGTCCGGCATAGGAAGCACCGATTGCGGAACATACACCGGCAATCTCATCCTCCATCTGACACGCTTTCACCCCAAGATCCTTGCGTTTGGCGAGTTCATGAAGTATATCTGTTGCCGGGGTGATCGGATAAGAGCCTAAGAAAAGCGGACGTCCGCTCTTCTCGGATGCCATTATAAGTCCCCACGCCGTAGCGGTATTTCCTGTAACGTCTATATATGTCCCTTTTTCAGCGGAAGCCGTTTCGATACGATAAACAGGCATCGTGCTATGGGTATTATGTCCATAATCCCAACCTGCCCTCACCACCTTGGCGTTAGCTTCATATATAGCGGGTTTCTTTGCAAATTTAGCCTGTAATTTCTTTAACACGCTGTCGACCGGACGATCGAACAGCCAACATATGATGCCCAACGCAAGCATATTCTTGCATTTCATCATGCCTTTTTGATCAAGACCCGAGTCAGCAAGTGTCGATTTCAGAAGAGTGGTCATCGGCACAAGCATGATGCGGGAAGGATTGATGCCGAGTTCCGCAACAGGATCCGAAGTGGCATACTCGGCTTTCTTAAGGTTCTGCTCCGTGAAAGAATCTCCGTCGCAAACGATTATGCCATCCGGTTTCAGGTAACGCAGATTTGTCTTGAGTGCCGCAGGATTCATCGCCACCAGGACATCTGCTTGATCTCCGGGGGTATGTACATCCTTACCTACACTCACCTGATAACCCGAGACACCGCTAAGGGACCCTTGCGGGGCGCGAATCTCTGCCGGATAATCCGGAAATGTGGAAATCTGATTGCCCTCTCCCGCAGAAATGTTGGAGAAGATGCTTCCGGCAAGCTGCATGCCGTCGCCGGAGTCTCCGGCAAAGCGAATAACCACCTTGTCGATGGTCCTGACATTCGTTTCTTGTAACATCACGAAAGTTGTTATTGTGTTTTATGGTATTGATCAGAAAGAGAACTCTACCGACATGTCAATAATGCGGCATGATCATCGTCCTGCTCTTCGGAGAAAATATATATCCCTCCGAAGACCTGCGCAAAATAACATTTAATTCCTCAATTTCCCAAATATTTTTGCAATAAAAATTCCCCGTCTGCTTTAAAGCATACGGGGAATCTATCATTTCTCTATAATTATTGATTTTAACCTGCTCCTAAGTAGGCGGCAGCTTCTTAATGTATAAGGATCTTCACTGCCTTACCATCCGCCTTGACGGCTATATATAATCCGGGACGCAATCCTATACCGGAAACTCTACGCCCTTCAAGATCATAAACAGCACCGCCTTCCGGAACGATAATGTTACGACCATCTACCGCTACCGGTTCGTCTACAGAATCTTCAACACCGCACACTCCTGAGGTCCCGTCATCAAACCCATTGAACCTATAGAGCAACACCCCGCCCTGTGACGATGAATAATTAAGAAAACGTGGCTGAGTCTTGTTATATTTAAGACTTCCGTTCTGTGCAAATTCAATTATGGCTTGACCTTCTGCACCAACCGACACCGATGCCGGAGTGCCGCTTGACTGGTCAAGCTTCATTTTGTTGCTGCCGCTGGCATTCCAGTAACCTTTGGAATTACCCAAAGTATCAGAAATTCTGAGAGTATACTGAGACGAAGAACCGGAAACCGGAACGAATGTCACCAATGCAGCTCCATCGGGCAAACATATCACATTGTCACCTTCAAATTTTCCATATCCGCAACTTGGCATAAAGGTTGTGGCGTTATGTCCCATTACATTCTTGACATTTTGCGACATTATTATATAGTAATCCCCTGCAGCTACTTGAGAATCATCTGTTACGGGAGTCCAAATTCCATCGGTATAATCGGTTACAGAAGGATCCCTGCCAGTCATTGTAACATAAACAATGGAACTGCGCAGATTCTTTCCGCCATCTTCATCCAAGGCATATGCCTTGAACACATGACGCTCTCCGTGGGCGGAAGCCGCAGGCAAGGCAACGCTGCCACCATAGCGTTGATATGAGCTTCCATCGCAACTCACCCAAAGATCTCCATCAGCAACATCGAACGCAATATCTCCCGAACCCCAATAACGCCCGCTATAAGTATTAACTCCGGTAAGCCATATCCCTGAAACTTGAGGATCGGCAGGACGGTTAACAGGCTCTACTGCATTTTCCGCAATGGAGAATGCCTCCCCTTTCTTATCTCCCCACACATATTCTGCAAGAGCCGGAAAATCTATATAAGGATTCCTGTTTTTCTGCAATTTATAAATCTCCTCATTGCGTGCAAGTTCCACATCATCCACAGGATCTTCCTCAGACCATTTAAGGAGCATGTCTATCACCCATTGTTGGGGTTCGGCACCATTTGCCCCGATATTAAGCATGAACTTGCCATCTTTTTCAGTATTCCAAGAAATATCTGAATAAGTGGTGAATATATAAAGATAGGCCCTCGCAAAGTCTCCCTTATATTCATCCGAAGGCTCGAAAACCGTAGCCGCTCCACCTCCGAATCCGCTTGCCGGCGTTCCGATCCTTACAAGCCCGTTATCATATATACGGGCATCTGCTACCACACCGAGAGGATTATTGGATTTCTTATTGTTAGCATCCGCGTCAGAAGGATTAAGATGGAAAAGATCGCTGTAAGCTTCTCGGCTCCCATTCTTGCCTCCCCACCATGAATTTGCAACGGAATGCTCTATATTCATGGCATCATGTCCTGTCGCGACATAAACAATCCGGTTGCTATACATATCGCGCCAGATAAGGTCTCCGCCCACAACACGCACATCCGTTTTTTCAAACGCACTCCAAGTCTCTCCTGCTGCGGATCCATAACTGATCACGGTAAAATCGGCAGGCATTGCCGCTTCCTTGACTGCAAGTTTGAGCGCCTCGCCGCTCTTGCCTTCCAATACCGAATAGTATTCAGCGGGAATCTCAGCCATGAGTGCAAATGCACCCATGGCAAAGCATATCCCGGATATAAGGTTTCTCATATAACCTGTTTATTTCAATTTATTACTTTATCATAACTTTCACTGCCTTCTTGAATCCAGGCTTGGTTACGATATATATGCCCCTGGCAAGGTTCTCACCGCAAACCTCGCGACCGTTGAGGTCGAAAATCTTCGCCCCATCCGGCACAAGGATATTATTGCCCCAGACTTCCACAAGGAAACTATCGTCAAGATCAACAATCTCATTCACACCTGAAGAATCCTTGACTTTCCGATAGAAATCAAGACGTTCCTGACCGTTGCTCGTATATGTCGTGAAGCGAGGAGCCGACTTATTATAATAAAGTGCTCCGGATCCTGTACTTGCACTCGGTCCGTAAACAACCGCCACACCCTGAGAAGAGTATGTAAGTTCTGCCTCAACCCCTTTGGTTGTGATATAATCAGTCAGATTGAAATTTTTCTCAGATGAGCTGAATAGATAACCTTTGGAATTTCCTTCGATATCTGAAGCTCTCAAAGCATATCCGTCACCGAGGGTCTCAAGCGTTATGAGGGCGGCATCTGCTGGAGCTTCCTTAATCACGCCGTCCGTGATGCTTATTGTTGATGTGGGTTGGAAATAACTCCTTTTTGTGTCTTGGCTCAGAGACATTGCAACATTAGAACTTGACCCTAAGATCAGATAACTCTCTCCGGCACGAATATCAGACTGAGAAGCAACTAAGACATAAGTTCCGGGCACAAGAGTCGGATCTTCGGGCGAAGGGTCAACAGGGTCGGGATCAACCC
>CAMYSW010000297.1:0-3816 GCA_947297425.1 uncultured Porphyromonadaceae bacterium | reverse complement strand
GTATACTTGTTTTCAAATGAATTGAAGAATTGCGACTGCATGTCTTCATCGGAACCGCCACGCACATACGGCACGGTTGCCGTGAAATCATCCGGGAAATTGAACTCAACCTGCTCGGCAGTGATCTCGAAAGGCTTTTTGCGGTTGCTGACAAAACGATATGCCACTCCGTCATCGTAGGCTCGAAATTCCAGACTCCAGTCTCCTTTCATCTTCAGCGTGATTCCGTTATAGCTGTCGGGCATGGTTGAAGACTGTGAGAATGGAGCGTTTATGGTGTTGTTGACTGAAGTTTTATAGGATCCGGACACGCGTGCTCCTTGTCCCCAGACTGTGCCGTCGGTGAGGGTCATTGATATGGGGGATTTCGAAAGGACCTCCTTTCCGTCATGGCTGACACGCCATGACAGGTCACCTTCGTTGATAATCTCCGCAGTCACGGTTCCGGATGGAGAGACAATCCTGTAGATAGATGCGTTGCCGTTGAGCGCCAGGATTGCAGAGGCGGCAAGAAGGCAGGTTTGCAGTGGTTTCATTTGGTATGATTGGATTTTGATTTTAACATTAGGGTGTCGCCTGTGTCTTCAAGAGGATAGATATGTGCCCGTTCGGCACCCAAGGGATCGTTGGGCTGATGCAGGATGAGACAGAGGTCTCCCGACAGGGTCTTGAAAATCATCCCATGCCCTCCATTATCGGGGAAGAAAGGTTTTTCATGTTGGATCCATGGTCCCTTCACTGAGCCGGTAGCCGATTCGGCAATACCGATAGCGTAACCGTCTTTGCCGAAGCTTGACCAGATCATCAGCAGCTTCCCTTTTCCCGTGCGGTAAAGGTAGCATCCGTCAGTGACGTATCCACGTGGCGAGCCGGGAGACGGCTGCATACCCGTTGACCATTCCGGAGCGGAGCCATTGAAAAGGACTTTTGACGGCACTATTGTCTTGGAAAGGTCGGGCGTAAGTTCTATAAGTTCCATGGTGCCGTCGCCCAATTCCACCCATTCATGACAATAGACCATATAGGGCTTCCCATCCTCAACCCAGAGCGTGCCGTCAAGTGCCATCATGTCGGGGGTGTGAGGAAACTTGTCAAAAGGCACGAAAGGTCCCTCCGGTGAAGTGGAATGAAATATCTGAGTGCCGCGCAAAGTGAAATCGCCCCAGCCGGGTTGACTTTTTTTCCATTTTATGTCACTGTTGATCGTGGCTAAAAGGTAATATTGTCCATTATAGGCATGCACCTCCGGAGCCCATACCGTTCCGGTCAGGGCGTTGCCGTCTGGTATGCGCATCACCGTCTTCGGTCCTTCCCAGTTTTCAAGGTCACGGCTCATGAAAACTTCCACACCACCCCTGATTTTTCCATTGGAATCTATGGAATCGGAAGTTCGATACATATAATACCGTCCTTCAACGGTGTCTGTAAGAATAAACGGATCCCGGATATTGATCTCTGACAACTTGTAATTTCCCGAATAGAGATTAAAAACTACAAAAAATGCCAGAATGGTCATTAAAAATTTCCTCATGCCTATTAGAAAGAATAATTAAGAATAGTATGATTTATTAAAACCGACAATAAAAATTAAAAGAAGCTTTAGGTTTTTCACAAAGACTTTAAAGACTCCAAAGACCCTAAAGACCTTAAAGACTCTAAAGACCCTAAAAAAAACCTAAAGCCTCAATATTCAAAACGATTATTTCGCAATCTTGACTGCCTTGCCTCCTGTCTTCACAACGTAAACACCATTGGAAAGACCGGCAACGGTAAGTGATCCGCCGTGTGATTGAGCTACCTTACGACCGGATATGTCATAGACTTCAATTCCTGTTGAAGCGCCTTCTACAACAAGATTACCTCCAACAAAACTTGCTTTCAATTCAGTTCCGGCAATTTCAGTAACTCCTGACTCTATAATGTTCTCAAATTTTATTGTATTCTCATCAAGGTTAAGTGTCACCTTATATTTTTTATCAGGAGTGCATGCCTCTGCCGGGAATCCCCAGAAATGGTCTTGAGCGTTTTCACTATTGCCCCAAGTTCTTCTTACCGGATATGTTTCTCCCGCCTTTACAAGCTTCACGTTTCCGTTAAAATCCAATTCGGATGGAACATAGAACCAAGTCTCCCAATAATTACTCGGATAGGAGATAAATTTAAAATGACAGCAACCGTCATTAGGAGACAGCGTACCCTCCCATACGAATACATCCTCGGTTCCTTTTTCAGGATAAATGTTGAATGTGGGAGGAACAGATGCCGTGTCCCACTGACCTGTGGCAACTCCAAGGGGAACAACCAACGGAGACAAGTCGTCAACCCATTGCGCAGTTATCATCACAGATTCACCGTTATCACTAAAATAGACTTTAACATCATAGGTTCCCGGCTCTGTCACCCACCAACGGTTTTCATTCCCGACAGCACTTATAACGTTCGCCTCGTGTGCATTAATAAGCCATGTGCCTGAATTTTCCGGAACATAACGAACGCCATCCCAGTTTCTTGCATCAATAAACTGAAGGTTCTGATTATAAAGGTTACCGCGATAGCTGAACACCCCATCGCCCTCATTAGTCATTTCCTGAGCCAGATCAATATGCCACAGACTTGGTGAAGCTTCGCCTACCATATAAAGATGTTCGGGAATTGCAGCAGAAATAGAGACTGCGTTCAACAGCATGACACCACCTAATGCCATAGCCTTAAGTAAATTTTGTTTCATAACTTTTAAGGTTAATTAAATAATTTATTTTGTGAGTTTAACAACTTTACAACCATGTCGCGGGACAGTAACCGTGAAAACGGATTCAACAGCGGATTCATCGGCATGTTTCCAAAGGTCTCGCACTTTATATTCTCCGGAAAGTCCGATTTCCGAAAGGTTCACGCTCATTTTGCGAGGAGCCTCTTCACGGTTGAACATCGCCATCACGACATCTCCATTGCTCATCGTGCCATACCATATGCAGCTTCCTTCACTGTCGATCTCGTCAGATAATGGTTTTCCTATAAATCCGTCGGTATTCAAGGCAAGGAGCTCTTCATTGGTATAGAACTTGTCAAGATTTCCTATAGTCTCGGGGGTGTCGGCGATGGTCACAGGACCTCCGGCTATCAGCTGCAGTGACACCTGTGAACGGCGTTCATCGTCATTGGCACATTTGTTAAGGCGAAGGAAATCACCGTCAAGGATAATTTTCCCCTTTCCGCCTATATGGCTCCAGTGCGTGAAACCGTCCATCTGATTGTCGGCATAAGGCCAGCGGTCATATATCCTGCCCCTGTTGAAAGAAGAGAAATGATGCCAACCTCCTATATTCGTATCCTGAACGATACGGGTCATGTTGCAATATTTCCTTTCCAATTCGCCGTCATTGTAAAGTTCAGGCATCACGATAGATGTGAAAATACCGTATTTGGAAGCAGACTCACAGATGTAGGCAAGACCGCGCTCATAACGCTCTCTGCCATAACCGCAAGTCACCGGATAATCACGCCCCGGATCGCCATCCTCATACCAGCACATGAAGTCCATCCTTATGTAATCCACACCCAAGTCGTGGTAATGCTTGAAAAAGCCATCGATATATTCACGTGCTCCCGGATGATCGGTGACAAGCCATGTGAAATCAGTCCTGTCCGTAACGTCAGGATAAAGCACTTTATCTTGCGGATTGCGTGTCAGCGAGCGTAAAGAATAATTTGTTCCGGGCACCTTGCTGTCAAGATTCCCCTTGATCCACAATGGGTTGTCATAGATACCGAATTTCAGTCCCTTTTCCTTGGCACGACGCACAAGCTCTTTAAGGG
>CAMYSW010000296.1:0-3816 GCA_947297425.1 uncultured Porphyromonadaceae bacterium | reverse complement strand
GGATCGGGATGAACGGCGGCATCATGGGTGACATGTTGACCACTATAGGTTCAAAAGTCAACGAGGATAAAAAACTTATAGAGGAAGGCGGATACAACTATTAAGAAGCTAACACAAAACAAACATACAGAGCGAGACTGACCGGTCAGTCTCGCTCTGTATGTTTGTTAAGATGCCGTCTGAATTTACAGACTTACAAGCTTATATTTTTGAGTTCCAAGTCCTATTTTCTCGCCATAATCAAGGGTGTGCATGCCATGACGCGAATCAATACGCTCAATAAGGTGTATCTTGCCATGATCCTCGGAAGAGCGCACAAGATCCGTGCAAGCTTTGTCCAAGGCAACCGGGTCAAGGGAGGCAAGGATGCCGATATCTCCCATCTTGGGATCTTCAGGTGAAGAATCACAATCGCAATCCACTGACAGGTTATTTGCAACGCTTATGTAGATTATATTCTCCCCCGCATGATCGGCAATAGATTTTGCAGCTTCTGCCATAGACTCCAGAAAATCATCCTGCTCTGCAGCCACCCAACCATTTTGTGCCGTCTCTGTCTTGCCGGCACTGTGGATATACATTTTTCCGTTGGAAGACCCTATACCGATCGACATGTTCTTCACCGCACCGCCGAAACCGCCCATCGCATGCCCTTTGAAATGACTGAGTATAATTGTGAAATCATAATCAGGATAGTGAGAACCTACTATATCATATTTGAGATGCTTGCCATTCTTGACAGGCAATTTAACCTCCCCCTCGGCATCCATTATGTCAACCGGGGCAATCGCGGTGAATCCATGATCTTCCGCCGCCTTGAGATGATCAGCCGTGCTGAACCGTTTGCCGGTATAAGCGGTATTGCACTCTACGATAGTGCCATTGACCAATTTCACAAAAGGAGCTATCAGCGATGGCTTCAGGAAATTATGTCCGCCAGGCTCTCCGGTAGATATCTTTACGGCAACTTTACCTTTTGCCTTACGTCCGAGTGCTTCGTAAAGCCTTATTATGGCTTCAGGAGAAATTTCTTTTGTCATATAAACCACCGCTCCTTCATCAGAAGTGCCGGATTCATTTTTTACTGAAGTCACACCCTGCGAACAAGCAGCAAAGGCAACAACCGCCATTAGCAGGAAAGCAATAATATTGTTTCGTTTCATAAGTAAGATTGAAAATTAGTTTATAAGTAGATGTATTGCTTATTTAAAAATAGTTTTAACAAAATTAAGAATAATTCATCAATTATAAATATCATTTTTACTGAAATACATACCAAATTCAACTAAGCCTGACCTAATAAGCTGTTTAAACAGAATATACCGATCACAAACTATTATGCAAGCTGATGCGTTATATTAATGATATAAATAAGTAATAAAAATTAACCGATTATGGCTTTTTTGCTGAATCACCATACATAAACACGTAATTAAAGAGACATGAAAAAATTAATGATCGCACTGGCTATGATCCTAGGTGTTGCCACCTTCAGCACAGCCAAGGATATTTATGCGCACGATGCTTCCGCCCTCCCCAAGGCTGCGCAGACCACCATAGCCAATAATTTTAAAGCAAAGGTAAGTCTTGTAAAAATAGACAAGGATTGGGGACGAGTAAGCGAATATGACGCGATCTTGACTGACGGCACTGAAATAAGTTTTGACAGCAAGGGAAATTGGGAGAATGTCGAGGTCAGCAATACGAAATCCGTGCCGGCAGCATTTGTTCCCCAGGCAATACGAAACTTCATTGCCAAGCAACAGCCGGGGCAACGTATCGTAGGCATAGACCGCGACCGCCGGGGATATGAAGTGGAACTCTCCAACGGTATAGACATAAAATTCGACAAAGCGGGGAAATTCCTCAGCTACGACGATTAACCGGGAGCACGAAAACCAAACAATAAATTATTGCGCAGCTTAAAATTCCATGGAATTTTAAACTGCGCAATAATTTTTATGAAAAATTAATCATTTAAATTTTGCATTAATTGAAATTATTACTAATTTTGTAATCGTTACAATTATGTTAATAACAAACATCCGATGACAGAAGACATAAGATACAATCAAACGGAATTAGCGGATATGCTACACAGGGCGGGAATCCGACCTTCAGTGCAAAGGATATCCATATTCTCGGTGATAGCTAATTCCAGGCTGCATCCTTCTGCCGAAGATATATACAAAACATTGGCAGAGAATTTTCCATCCTTATCAAGGACAACTGTATACAATTCCCTGCATACATTGACTGAGGCCGGTTTAATATGCCGGATAGAAGCCGAGAGCGGCAATATGCGCTACGACCTTGCAATCCAAGCCCCTCACAGCCATTTCATATGCAGGAAATGCAGTAAAATCTTCGACATGGAAATGCCGGACGGACTATGCAAGACAACCTCCGGCAATTTCTTGATTGAGAGTGTGGATGTATATTACAGGGGAATATGCCCCAATTGTACTGAGTGTTAAACATATAATTAAATTGAATAAAATGAAAGAATTAAAAGGAACAAAAACAGAACGCAACCTTCAGGATGCATTCGCCGGAGAATCACAGGCTCGTAACAAATATTCTTATTTTGCATCAAAAGCAAAGAAGGAAGGTTTCGAACAGATAGCTGCCATCTTTGAAGAAACAGCACAGAATGAGAAAGAGCATGCGAAACTTTGGTATAAGCTCCTCAACGGTGGTGAAATAAGCGATACCATGACAAACCTCCGCGATGCAGCCGAAGGCGAGAACTATGAGTGGACCGACATGTATGACCGCATGGCTCAGGAAGCTGATGAGGAAGGCTTCCCCGAGATTGCCCGCAAGTTCCGTGGCGTTGCCGCTGTTGAGCGTCACCATGAGGAGCGTTATCGTAAATTGCTTGAAAATATAGAGCAGGGAATCGTATTCTCCCGTGAGGGCGACACAGTGTGGATCTGCCGTAACTGCGGACATCTCCACATTGGCAAGAAAGCTCCCGAACTGTGTCCTGTATGCGCACACAAACGCGCATTCTTCGAAATTGAAGCAAACAACTACTAATTAAGGATTTATATCAAATCTGCAACGGGTTGACATTCAAGTCAACCCGTTACTTTTCACATAAAGGTATAAGTTCACACTTCATTACCTGCATCTTGGCTATACCTACGAGAAAAACATAGGATTCCAATAATTTTTTTCTTTCGCCATCGTTCATTAAAAGCGTAAGCAAGAACTCACTTATTAATAAACACATAAAATATGAAAATCAAATCATTATCAGTGATGCTTATAGCAGCTGCTATAACTTCATGTTCAGGAAACAAGAGTGCATCAAATGCAGATTCAGCTGATATGCTGAATGATCAGGACGTAGTAGCTGCAATAGACCTTACAGGTAAGTGGCACATGGAAAATATCGTTGTTAACGATTCTTTGTCTGTCCGTCCTTCCGAAGCTGTGCCTGGCACAGAGCAGTATATTACATTCAGCGATAGCACCTACTCTATCCAGACAAACTGCAATACAATTTCAGGATCATATATCCTCAAGGGTGATTCAATCACATTGGGAGACGGACCGGCAACATTGATGGCATGCGACAATATGGCGACAGAAGATGCATTGCGCCAGATAATCCCGAACATATCAACAGTCAGCGTTGAAAACGATTCAACCGTTAAGCTTAACGGAGCTTCCGCTTCTGCATACATCCTCCTCCATAAAGCTTCCGAGAAATAATAGGAAGTTAAATAAATTATGATGGCGGAGTGTCAAATTGAAGTTGATTAAACAACTTCAATTCTGTCGCTTATACACAGCTGACGCTGCCGA
>CAMYSW010000295.1:0-3838 GCA_947297425.1 uncultured Porphyromonadaceae bacterium | reverse complement strand
TAGACCTGCGGCCTAACATGTCAATACATTAATTTATTCTTACGAGATACTTATTTAATCTTTTTATGGTACAATGGTTCAATAAAATATAGTATCACGTTTTTAGATGGTACAAGTATTTGAAGAAACATTGTTATTAGAATCTATGGAATTATATTAATAAAAATACCAAACGAAAATAAATGTAATAAAATGGGAAAAGATCGATATAAAACGACTATAAAAATAGTCTTATTTTGTACTTCTGCATTATTATGCATCTACGGCATAACTGGCATGGTATATATGATTTACGGACGGATAAGCAATGTACCGCATAGTAAGATAAACTTAAACTCTTGGGAAGACATAGTATATGTAACCTATATATCTTCTTTTTATTTTAATATCCTTTGCTTTCTGTTTATTGGTTTTAGATGCATTAAAAAAATTATTTTATTATTACAAAAAAAAGAACCTGCAGGTAACTGCAATGTAACTCTGCGAAAAAGAGGAAGTCTCCTGAAAAATAACAAATTTTTACGTGAGTCAATATCCATCATGGCTGTTATGATCTGCGCATGTATGATAATTTTCGACTTATTTAACTGGTTTGCTTATTATACTGCCCTCTCAAGTAGAGGTAAAGATGCTTTGCTGCCACATTGTTCATATATCGCCATAATTAGTATTGGGGCAGTATTATTTTTATGCGTAAAGTTTATTAATAGACTAACAAACAACTGAAACTGCTTAAACATTGTCTGAAAGGTTGCGACAAAGGGTCTCGGCAAAAGAGGTTCGAAGAATCTCGGATTCGATCCATGCCGAGAAATCAAATATCTTTAGTAGCTGACCTTCGAACACATCCTGACGGATATCATCAAGACGTGGCTTTATTTTTTTCCATATCTGCTCCCTCTTGCGTGAAGACATCATCGCATATGAACTTTTGCTTACCACTTCAAGAATTAGCGATTCCATACGATATGCTTTCCCCGACTTCGCAATCTCCCTTTTTATAGAACGTGCCTCCGAATAGATGTAATCCGAATCATTCATCTTATGATGTATAATAAGATTTGTGATCCTTAGAATCCTGTGTATCGGCAAATCGCAGGTTTTATTGAGCATGGCAGTCACAAGCGTTTTCTTTGCACGTCTATAATCTTTCAAACCTATATGGATAAGGGCGGCATAAAGCGATACCTTGGATTCCATCGACGGATTCAATTTACCCAAGGCTGCAGGCTGCAATGCCTCACATTTGTCCAGAAGATCTTTTGCCAGACGAAATTCCCCCCTGTCCACAAAAGGCAACAGACTGTATAACCCCACCAATGCTTCGATATGCATGCCCACCATATGCGACGGATGCGTAACCGATCTCAGTCTGTCTATAAATGCCGGCATCTGGTCATAACGCCCCATTTCTCGAAGATTCTCAAGCATGTTTTCAAGCACTGCAACATAAAACAACGGATTTTCAGGAGCCGGTGACCCGGTCATCAATTTATTCAATTGTTCAAGCACATCCGAAGCCGACAACTCATCACCAATTGCCATGAGGAATGCCGACTGGAAAAGTAGATGACGTTTCTGCGCCTCAAAACTACGGGATGCTTTCATGGCAAGATTATGTTCGGAGAAAACAAGGTCATTAAGAGCATCCTTCTGCCTTGAGGAGCGTGCCGAACCCTTGAATATGGTCCGGTGCATGAGCAGTTCATATAGCGATGACTGTTCATAAAGATTACTCAGGTTCGACAGGGCATTATTAAGAAAATAATGTTTGTTTATAAGCTCTTCCTCCGAAATGCCCGGCATGTTAAGATATTGCAGCCAATCCAATTCAAGACGAGAAGCTATGATCAATGCCTCGTTCCTCTCCAACAGCTCTGCATCCTGTTTTACTTTGGATAGCATCTCAAGAGCCGCAGGAAATATTGATTTCTCAAAGAGTATCTTCGCTTTGAGAATCTGCATCATGAGCGAATAGTTAGCATCCTGATTCTGACGCAGTGCAAGAAGTTTGTCGAGAATAAGCTTGTAAAGATACGTAACCGTGACATTGAACACGGCACCCTTGTCCAACTTCTCAAAAGCATCCTTAAGTTCTTCAACTGATATGAGTTCATTCTTATCTATAAGATCAAAGAGCACTATATAATCTGCAGTGCTCTTTTTTCCTAAACGGAAGCTTCTCTTTTCATTTTTAGAAAGCGACCTTACAAGTTGAATCAATGCTTCGGCATTCGTCATGGCTGATACAGGAAACGTTTGATTGAACGTTTGGGCGTTTTCTCAAATTCTTCGTTCATTATCTTAAGCTTCTTGACCTTACTATATGACGGGAGTTCCTGATTAAGCGTTTCAAGGTTCTCGGTCATGATTTTCTCAGTCTTTTCGCGATCGATATTCTCTTTTAAAAGAATCTCCATATCGGGATAGACAAGTGCCTCCAATTCTCCATGATTGTCAATAATCAAAGATTCCGCCACATAAGGCAGGTTATTGAGTTTCGCCTCTATCTCTTCCGGATAAATATTCTGACCGGATGGTCCAAGGATCATGGTCTTTGATCTACCCATTATAGAAATGAACCCGTCCTCGTCGATAACACCCATGTCTCCTGTATTCATCCACCCTGATTTATCAGGCATCACTTCTTCCGTGGCTTTCCTATTCTTATAATATCCCTGCATCACGTTGGGTCCTTTCACCCATATATTACCGGGGATCTGCGCGGGGTCGGGGGAATCTATCCTACATTCCATCCTGTCCATCAACCTGCCCACAGTATGAGGCTTCGCCTCAGAAGCGGGAGCATAAGTCAGCAACGGTCCGCACTCTGTCATTCCATAACCAACCGTGACAGGGAAATCTATGCGATAAAGGAATTTTTCCACATCCGGATTCAAAGGAGCGCCACCGATAATAACCTCACGCACCTGACCGCCGAATGCCTGCAAAAGATTCTCCTTCACTTTGGCAAGCAGACGGTCATCCACATATGGGATATGCAACAGCATCTTCATCAATGGCTTCTCAAGCATCGGGAATACTTTTGTCCTTATTATCTTCTCAAGGATCAGCGGGACAGAGATTATCAACTTGGGCTTAACATCCTCAAACGCCTTGAGAATAACCTTGGGCGAAGGAAGCTTTGTGAGGAAATTGAGATGGCATCCTTGACAGAAGGGGTGCAACGCCTCAATGGTCATGCCGTAAAGATGCGCCAGGGGCAACATGTTCACGATCCCGTCTCCGGCATGGAGATAATCGATATTGTCAAGGCAATAACGGATATTGCTCCATAGCGAACGATAAGGAAGCATCACCCCTTTCGACATTCCTGTGGAGCCACTCGTATAATTGATCACGGCAAGCTGCTCCGGTTCATCCACCATATATTTTACGGCATCCCTGGTGAAATCATATGGAAACTCCTTGCCGAAACATTCATTGATGTTATTGCGTGTCTCTGTGAGTTTCTGACTGCGGGACAGAGGCATGCCAAATTCGCTGATATAGATCGCGCCAACGAGGTCAGGCATCGCCTTCTCATCAAGATTCTCCCAGATTGCAGCATCCACAAACAGAAGTTTAGCTCCGCTGTGAATCACAAGGTGAGTAACGGTGTCGGGCTTGAACTCATGCAAGATCGGCACAGCCACGGCTCCCGAAGTCAGGCAAGCCAAAAGAATAACCACCCAATTAGATGAATTCTTTCCACATATCGCCACACGATCACCCTTTTTCACACCTGCTGCACGAAACATTATATGCAACTTTGCAATCGTTTCCGCAACATCTTTATATTGATAGTTGATCCCTCCCATATCTGAGAGAGCCATAC
>CAMYSW010000294.1:0-3838 GCA_947297425.1 uncultured Porphyromonadaceae bacterium | reverse complement strand
CATTCCGGGCATCTCTGCAGTCTCGACCCCAACGAGGGCACATCCAGCCTGACTGCAACCCTCGGCAACCACGCTTACGATAGCTTCCACCACTTCGGGAATATTTTTCCCCACGGCAACGTAATCAAGGAATACGAGAGGTTTCGCCCCCTGGGCAAGAACGTCGTTGACACACATTGCCACGGCATCTATGCCGATAGTGTCATGTTTCTCCATAGAGAACGCTATTTTCAGCTTTGTGCCGACACCGTCAGTGCCGCTGACAAGTATCGGATGCTCGTAGCCGAGCGATCCGAGATCGAACATGCCGCCGAACGCGCCTATATTACCCATGGAACCCGGGCGAACAGTGGAGGCTACATGCTTCTTGATGCGACTCACAACTTCATATCCTGCTTCGAGATTCACTCCTGAAGCCTCATAACTTTTAGCCATTATCTGAAATAGTTTATTGCGTTTCTGAATAAGTTCTGCATTTTGTTGCCGTGGATGTTCTTCATAAGTCCATCCGCGAAGCGTTCCGAATGTCCCATCTTTCCGAGTATTCGTCCGTCGGGAGATATTATACCCTCAATGGCTTCGGTGGAGCCGTTGGGATTGGCTGGCGATGTCATGGTTGCATTCCCTTCCGCGTCTGCATATTGGAAAGCTATCTGCCCATTGGCGCGAAGTTCGGCTGCAAGTTCTGCAGATGCCATGAATTTACCTTCTCCGTGAGAAGCTGCGATGCTGTGGAGCTCCCCTATCTCGAATCCTTCGAGCCATGGAGATGCCACGGAGCTTACGCGGGTGCTTACTATCTGTGAGATGTGACGATTTATATCATTATGGAAAAGGGTCGGGCTCTCTGCCGAGAGTTCGCCGATCTTGCCATAAGGGAGCAGACCGGACTTGACGAGAGCCTGGAATCCGTTGCAGATTCCGAGGATGAGTCCGCCGCGATCCTGCAGGCGTTTGATTGCAGCTTTTACTGTGTCGTTGAGAAGCACATTGGCTATAAATTTACCACTGCCGTCCGGCTCGTCGCCTGCGGAGAAGCCGCCGCTTAAGGCGAGGATATGACATTCGTCAATATTGCGTGCCATCTCTTCCACGGAGCGTTTGATGTCTTCGGCTGTAAGATTGATGAATACGCTGCTTCTGACTTCGGCTCCTTCGCGTTCGAATGCCTTTGTCATGTCATAGTCGCAGTTGGTGCCGGGGAAAAGGGGTAGGAACACTACCGGATGTTCGGTCTTTTCACCTTGCCAACGGCTTGTGTTTTCAGAAGAAGAGGCATTCTCTATCTTTCCTTCCACACCGCTACGGTCAGGATAGACTTTCGTGAATCTGCCCCTGTTTGCCTCGAATGCCTCCCCTATTGATATTTCTTCTCCGTTTATCAATAATTTGCCGTCTACGGTCTTGCCGATAAACTCTGCGTTGGGGAAGTTAAGTTCTGTCTTGCTTTCAACTATCATGGAGCCGTGCCCGAAGTCGAAAAGATCCTTATCGGAAACTTTTACATCGGCACCTACACCGTTTCCGAAACTCATTTTGGCGATACCTTCGCCCACACCTCCGAAGCTAACTGACCAAGCCGACACTATGTCACCGCTTTCTATTCCCTTACGGACGTTCTCGAAATTGAGGATAAGTTGTGCGGTGTCGGGCGTGAGGTCTTTCTCCGGATTGTGCCGGATGATGTATACATTGTTTCCGGCAGCTTTGAACTCCGGACTTATTACATTGCGGGCATCTACCGTGCCTGCAGCGAACGCTATGAGAGTAGGAGGAACGTTTATGTCATTGAATGTTCCGCTCATTGAGTCTTTACCTCCGATAGCGGCGAGTCCGAATGCAAGCTGCATTTCCAAGGCTCCAAGAAGGGCGGCAAGCGGTTTGCCCCAAGACTTCTCGGAGTTCATGCGCTCGAAATATTCCTGGAATGAGAATCTGAGACGACGGTAGTCAGCACCGGCGGCGGTGGCTTTAGTCAAGGCTTCGACAACAGCATAAGCCGCTCCGTGGAATGGGCTCCAGCTGCTGATGTAAGGATTGAAGCCGAAAGTCATGACGGATGCCGTGTTGGTGTGATGACTTCCCACAGGAAGTTTCTGCACGCTCGCCTGAGTTTCTGTGCCTTGTGTGCTGCCACCGAAAGGCATAAGTACCGTGGATGCTCCGATTGATGAATCGAACATCTCTATCAGACCTTTCTGGGAAGTTACATTCTCGTCTTCAAGATTATTCAGGAATTGCTCTTTAAGTCCGTTGCCTGCTATTTCGCGCTTGAACGGATCGCGGTTTTCGATGCTTCCTATGTGTGCCTTGGCGAAATGTCGGGCACCTGCAGAATCGATAAATTCACGCTTGAGGTCTGCAACGAGTTCGCCGTTATAGAACATCCTCATGCGGCCCGAGTCGGTAACGTCGGCAACGTGACGGATCTCTATATTTTCCTCATGGCAATAACGTTCAAACTCTTCCCGGTCTTTTGGCTCCACGACCACCGACATTCTCTCCTGAGATTCGCTGATCGCCAATTCAGTGGGGTTGAGTCCTGAATATTTAGTAGTGACACGGTCAAGATATATGTCCAGCCCGTCGGTAAGTTCACCGATGGCAACGCTGACACCTCCCGCACCGAAGTCGTTAGACTTCTTAATAAGGCGTGTTACTTCCGGACGGCGGAACAGACGGGAGATCTTGCGCTCTTCCGGAGCGTTGCCTTTCTGCACTTCGCTGCCGCATTCTTCGAGAGAAGATTCGTTATGTTCTTTAGAGCTGCCTGTAGCACCTCCGATGCCGTCTCGTCCTGTCCTGCCACCGAACATGAGTATTACGTCGCCCGGTTCCGGACGCTCGCGGCGCACGTCGGACGCCTTTACGGCTCCGGCAACGGCTCCCACTTCGAGACGCTTTGCCACATATCCGGGATGGTATATCTCACGCACATGTGTGGTGGCAAGTCCTATCTGGTTGCCATATGATGAATATCCAGCAGCGGCTTTGAGCGAAATCACGCGTTGTGGCAATTTGCCCTCCATCGTTTCGGCAACGGGTTTGTAAATGTCGCCGGCTCCGGTTACGCGCATCGCCTGATATACATAGCTCCTGCCGCTCAACGGGTCGCGGATTGCGCCTCCGAGACATGTTGAGGCGCCTCCGAAGGGTTCGATTTCCGTAGGATGGTTATGTGTCTCGTTCTTGAACTGAAGGAGCCATCTCTCTTCTTTGCCATCGACATCAATGTCTACATATATTGAGCAGGCATTGTTTTCCTCACTCTGCTCAAGATCTTCAAGTAGACCCTCTTTACGCAGATAGCGTGCCCCGATGGTTGCGAGATCCATGAGACACAAGCTCTTTTCATCGCGGCCAAGGTCATGCCGTATTTTTTTCCATTCGTTCAGTGCATCGCGAAGGGTGTCGGATATTGCCGACTCCTCTATTTCAATGTCTGTAAGTTCGGTGGTGAACGTGGTGTGACGGCAATGGTCGCTCCAGTATGTATCAAGGATACGGAGTTCCGTTTCGTTGGGATCACGCCCCTCTGCATTGAAATATGCCACCACTTCCATCAGGTCGTCACCGTTCATTGCGAGACCGTTGTCTTTGCAATATGCAGTCGCGGCATCGGCTGTGATTGTGCGGAATCCTGTCAGCACAGGCACCGGTTTTGCCGCTGCGCGTTCCGGTTTCTCAAGTTTTCCGAGATCTTTGGGGCGAGACTCTACCGCATTTATGCAATATTTGGCTATGCGGTTCATTTCATCCTCCCCTACCGATTCATCAAAAATCATCAGGCGAGAGCTGCTGATTTCGATATCGGCGGACGGTTCTATGAGCCTGACGC
>CAMYSW010000293.1:0-3839 GCA_947297425.1 uncultured Porphyromonadaceae bacterium | reverse complement strand
GGTGAAAATTGTGTCGTTTTTATAAGGACCAGTTGCGAGAATATGTCCGATGGCGTCTCCTGCCGGTTTGTTGAGCTTCCTGTATTCAAGCATTTCGCTTTCGGGAGAAACTATCCCCACAAAGATTATGCCGTTGCCATTGGATGAGTTTTCCGTTGAATCGGCATATGCCATGTGTTTCTTACCTAATATATATCCATCCGGATTTTGTTTGTGAACAACAATCCCCGGAGCTATTTTTGAGGTCGTGGACAGTCCCGTGTAACGTACAGATGGTTTGTTGAGCCAAGAACCCTTATCGAGCGATATTACACGTTGCTCCGTTACCATGGAGTCTTTTCCTACCTTGATTGGAGCGTAATTCAGTTGTACCGTGAATCGGATGGGACCGTTGTCAAGAATTTCATAACTCTCGTAACAATAAGGATACACGATTTCTCCGATGGAGTCAAGTAGGGCTGCCGTGCCGCCACCCAATGTCGGTCCGACAGCATATACATCCATACCCTCGCCATGATCCACGTGAAACGACACCCCTTGGTTTATATCAAGGTCGAAACGTTTTTCAAGCACCCTGTGCGATACAGATTTTGTCCATATATCATAGCCGAAAGCTTTCTCCCCCGACTGTTGCAAGGCGGGACCGTATGCTCGATAGGCACAGCGGTCGTTTTCCCATGCCATGTCGTCTTTCCGTTCGGGGAACTGTCTTCCCCAGACTATGGTGTCTGCCGCAGAAGGTATACCGGGCTTAACGGAATAGACAACTTTTGTGTGTGCCTTTACAGAAACAGGGAATATGACTTTATTGTCGAAGGTATGTTGATAGGGTATTTCTGTCCCGGTGTTGTCTATTATCCGAAATTTACCCGGGTTACTTACGGAGATAGAGTTTGCGTTCACGCTTACAATCTCTTCATTGCGATCTTGATCCGAGTCATTTACAATCGTGATTTCCTGACTGTTGCCGATGCATCCTGTCATGGAAACAAACAGGATTGAAGCAACGGTGATGTTTTTTATTATTGAAATAGGTGACATGGAATGTAAAAATAAAACAAACGTTAAGTATTGAAACTTCAATACCTAACGTTCGTGTATCGGTTGGTTAATCAGAGGATGACTTTGCTTACGGATGTGCCTTTGCGCACAATATAAATACCCTTGTCAGGATTTGCAACCTTTACACCCTGAAGGTTGTAATATTCGGCAGGAGCGTCCTCATTGTCAGCACCGATGCCTTTAACAGCCGATTCCGTATCTTCGGCGGTTACAAGGTTGCCCTCTTTAGCTGCAAGCTTGAAACCTTCGTTTGTAAGGTGGAAATATGAAGGATTATCACAACTGTCCACCACTTTTGCATCAAGAGTGGGGGTAGCGAGTGTGATGTTTATTTCATTTCCGTCTGTTACTCCTTCATTCTTAAGGAAAATTCCATCTGCAAGACGTGCGTGGAACTTGTTTACACCGTAAATCGCAGATGAATTTCTCTGTAGATTAAAATAATTATTGTGTTCGCATCCTTCCACTGTGACGTTTTCAAATACTCCCCATGCAGTGTTTTTCAAGTTTATAAGACCATTATCGGATGTGCTGTTGAAATTTTTAATCGTTACATTCTTTAATGTCAGAGCCTTGCCCTCAGCTTCTATCAAAGACCTGCCTTTTGTGCTATTATTACCGTCTATGATAATATCCTCGAATGTGAGTACCGCATTCTGTTTCATCACGAACATTATTTTGTCTCCGATTCTGTACACGAGTGAAGAATCGGAATTTTTACCTTTGATCGTAATGTTAGATTTTTTTGATGAGTCAAACATCATACGTTCTGTTATATCGACATTTCCGGTAATGATAAGCGTGCAGGTCTGATCGGAAGTAATAGCATTGAATGCATCTTTGAATGTCTCGTAACCTACACCAGTAGTTTCATTGTAAACGGGTTTGTCAGCCTCGGATTGGGCATAAGCGTTTGCGGCAATTAATGCAGTTGCCAATGTAAGTAAAAATTTTTTCATATTAAAAAGGTATTAGTGTTGTTTAACGTGATTAATCTATTCAAAAGGGGGTGGCTTGTGCTACCTCCCTGACTGTTTTATAATACGTATGTATATTCGAAGCCACTCAAACTAAAGTCTAAAAAAAATAATCATTTACTCATGCTGTCGGTTGAGTGTCAGTGCCGTGCCGGACGCATGTTTTAAGTGGATGCCTAAAATTGTTTAATTATGCTAAGGAGTATTGCCCCTATTATTTTTATTGTGTTGATATCTGTTCAAACAATCTGCTTTGGACAGAACGTCAGGTGGATAGTAAGTCAGGATAAAGACTTTTGGCGTGAAAATAAAACAAAACTTTCGCGAAAAAGTGATGCGGCTCCGTTGTTGTCTATTACCGGCAACGAGAAGGGCCATAAATTCAAACATTGGGGCACCACATTCAATGAACTTGATTGGGAAGCTTTCCTGGCGCTTGACAGGGATGTTCAGGATAAGGTTATGAAAGATCTCTTTTCTCCCGAAGGGGATCTCCGGTTTACGCGAGGAAGGGTTTCAATGAACTGTAATGATTACGGTAGCTCTTGGTATAGTTGCGATGAGGTTGCCGGAGATCTTGAATTGCGTTATTTCAATATTGAGCGTGATAAACGAGGCATCATCCCCCTGATACGTGCAGCTCAAAAGTATAATCCCGCATTAACTTTCTGGATTTCTCCATGGTCTCCACCAAGCTGGATGAAGATCAATCAAGACTATCCTGTGGTAAGCAGCAGGCATAATGACGCTGATTCTCGGATTGATTACCTTCTTCATGGTTCCGTAGATGGAATTGACGAGGATGAAATGAAATTTCTTGGAGAACGAAAGGGCGTGTTCCCGAAGAAACTTGCAACACAGGATTATTTTATTCAAGATCCAAGGTATCTGCAGGCATATGCTAATTATTTCTGTAAGTTTATTGATGCCTATAAGGAGCAAGGTATCCCGGTAGACATGGTAATATATCAGAACGAAGCATATAGTTATACTCCTTATCCGGGATGTGCGTGGACTGCCGAGGGAACGGTTAGGTTTAATCGTGATTATCTCGGTCCTACGCTTCAGAAATGGCATCCTGACGTAAGGTTATATCTTGGCACATTCAATACCAACCGCTTGGATTATGTGGAAAAGATCCTGTCGGATTCAACTCTTAGGAGCGGGATTGAGGGGATTGCCTTTCAATGGGAGGGTAGGGAGATATTGCCGGCGATCCGGAAGAAATATCCCCAATTCAGTTACATATGTTCAGAAAGTGAGTGTGGCAACGGTGATATGGATTGGAAAGCCGGAGAACATACGTTTTTCCTGATATGTGACAATCTTGGAAACGGATGTGACGAATGGTATAATTGGAATTTCCTTTTGCCCAAACAGGGTATGAGCAAATGGGGATGGAAACAGAATGCGCTTATAGAATTGGATCCACAGCAGAGGACATGCCGATACACACCGGAGTATTATGCGGTGAAGCATTTTTCCAATGTTGTCAGGCAGGGCGCAAGTATAATAGGCTATCATTCGGATAATGACGGGAAAATGCCTGTGCTTGCTGTCCGTAATCCGGACGGAAAGTTGCTTATAATAGTTTCAAATAACAATGACAATGACAAAAAACTGTCTGTGAAGATTTCGGATAGTTATCTTAATGTCATACTGTCACCACATTCTTTTAACACGTTTATTATGAACGATGTTAAAACAATTTCTAAGTAAAGGCGGGTCTCCCTATAAAACTACACTTAGAAGTTGTTTAAAAATAAATGTGAATTTGGGGTCGCAAGCTTGGCGCAGATT
>CAMYSW010000292.1:0-3842 GCA_947297425.1 uncultured Porphyromonadaceae bacterium | reverse complement strand
ATATAAAGATTTAATGACAAAGGTTAAGTGGTGCTAATGTTGGATAAGGAGTATTAAAAAGAATCATATTGGCAAAGTATATGCGTTAGTAGGGAAGCAAGAAGCTATTTAAAAATATTTTAATAATCAATTGCATGAAGAAATTATTGCTTACCCTGGTGACTTTACTTATGACCGTCACTGCCGCAAACGCGTTTATTGACTCATATACTTTAAACCGGGAAAAACTTCCCGAGGAAGCACGCGAAATGCTGACAGAGCATTTCCCAAAAGCGAAAGTGTCTATGATCAAGGTCGACAGGCATTTGCTGAAAAAGACGGATTATGACGTAAAACTCACAAACGGCACGAAAATCGAGTTTAGCAACAAAGGGAAATGGAAATCAGTAGACTGCGGAAAAAAAGAACTACCGGAGACTCTGGTGCCCAAAACCGTCCGCAATTACGTCTCTAAAAATTTCTCCGGCCTTAAGATCGTCAGCATCAAGAAGCGCAATGCAGGATATGATATCGGTCTGTCTGATGGTGTGTCACACCGATTCAATCTTCTTGGTCAATATAAAGGAACCAACACCGCCGACTGACAGTTGATGGATCGTAAATGAATTGAGGAGGTCAGGTAAAAACCCGGCCTCCTCAATTAAATAAACATTAAAAATTTAAACAATCTATTTTCTATTTCAATAATGGCGCAAATTCAGGCGGAAGGATTTTCGCGGGGTCTGCAGTATCCGCTTTAATCACAATTATCCGGCTTTCTCCACGCCACGGTAGAGACGCATGATATTTTTTATATTGCACCCTTACAGGAAGATTTGCATACTGGAGGCGTCGTAATCTCACTGCAACATCCGGATCTTTCACAGAAAACTTAAAATCTTCACGATATACTCTTGTGGTATCCATCAGTTCCTTATAAGGCAGGATTATGCCTTCATAAGTCTTGAAAACTGTTCCTCGTTTCTCTATATTTTCCACATAACCATATTGCGTGGCTTCAGACACATATGGAGAAAAATAACGGAAATATGCAAAAATCACGACACCTGCAACTACAACCGCCGCAGCCATCCATGCCTTGAATGCCCACCCTTTGCGCTGAGGGCGCAGATGCTCAAATTCCGACTCATCCTGTTCCCAATAATCAGGGTCTTCCGGTTTTAACTCAGGCGCTTTCGGCTGTTTAGGCACTTCCTCAATATCCGGACCGTCAAAAAAATCATCTTTATCGTCTTTTATAACCATAGGTAAGCTGTATTATTTACAGGCAGCTGCCTGCGTATCTTTTTTCATATAACCTTTGTCAGACTTCTTGTCAAGTGATATATAAATCATGGTGAATATCCCGAGAATAATCAGCATCACGGTTTGTCCCGACCACTGGAGCATCGAAAAGGCGGTGCCGTCGGCTGTGCCTATCCCATAAATCGCAAGTCCGAACATCACGGCAATATTCCAAGGTCCGAGACCTCCGTTAGACGGCACAGCCATGCCGATCGAACTCAACACGAATGCCACCAGACATGGGATAAGGCCGAACGCAAGATCCGGCTGAGCGCATAATTCCCGTGTGAAAGGGAAGGCAAAGAATGCCACATAAAGCTGCACATAATAACAACTCCAGATAGCAATAGAATAAAAGAGGAACGCCCATTTACCTTGCATCTTGGTCACCACTGCAAAACCTTTCCAGGTCTCCACTCCCCAGTTCCTTACTTTTTTCACGGGACCCGCATCTCTGCCCAAATGGAAAATTGCCCATATCAGGACACAGCTACCCACAATTGCAATCCAGAACCATGGGGAAGAAGCCATCGCAACCAACCCCTGCCCTACGGGATATTTCGTAAGGAAAGCATTGATCGCAGGAGTAGCAACAATAAAGGTCAGAACCGTGAGCAACAATACGCAAACCGTATCGGAAAGCCTGTCAGCAACCATAGATCCGAGAACAGTGGCAAACGGAGCGCGTTCACGCCCGGAAATATAAGTGCATCGCCACACTTCTCCAAGACGAGGGAAAACAAGATTCAAGGCGTAACATCCAAATATGGAACAGCACAAAGCAAGAAACGGAGCCTCGATTCCGAGACTTCGCAACTGTATACGCCACCGCAAAGCCCGGAAAATATGGGAAAGCACACTTATGCCCATGGCACAGAGTATCCACCAATAATCAACACCATGACGGATAATATCCATCATGTCGGAGAAGTTTACTTTCCTAAACATGTAACTGACCAGCAACACAGTCAGTGCAAGTGGCAACAACCAGCGCACTGCATATCCCAAAGCTATGCGCACCTTGCTATTATTCGCTTCCTTATCATTCATAGATATGCAAAATTAGTTAAAATCCTCCGGATAGCAAAAACTCCACCTCCTTGAAAGCATATTCCGATACCTTTCCATCGGCAACATTCTTCACCTTCAGGAAACCGAATGGCTCAACACCGACAATCACTCCCTGATAGGTTTCTCCCGACTTCCTGTCGCGAAATGGATATGCATTGCCATCAAAACGCCACATCCGGGATTTAAACTCTTCATGAATTTCCACCCTACCTTCTTTGGAAGAAATATGATTCAACCTTCCTTCCAGTATCAAAGAATATTTATCAAGCAACAACTCCGGGACAAGTTCCGCCCCTATCAATTGAACTACAGACACAGGATTAGGCGCGTCACTGACAAATTTCCTCTGATTCACATTTATACCTACGCCGGATATAGTTCTGGATATATCCATACCCATTACCGAATGTTCAATCAGAATCCCGCATATCTTACTGTCACCGACATAAATATCATTTGGCCATTTCACTTTAGCATCAATGCTGATACCCTTCAGCAAATCCACGACAGACAATGCTACCGCCTCACTTATTGCAAACTGATCGCGCGCCGCGAAATTTTCAGGAACCCAGACAGCTGAGAAAGTAAGGTTTCTCCCCGGTTCCGATTCCCAGGAATTACCCTTCTGCCCCCTGCCTGCCGTCTGACGCTTCGCAGCCACGATAATCCCATCCTTCTGGACAGGGAGGGAAGCGACATATGCATTGGTGGAGTCACATTCTTCTATCCAAACAATATTCATCTCAATACTCGTGAATTGTCAGGCATTACGTCAATATACACGTCTACAATATCTTCCGGGAGAAAATCAAGTGCCATTTCAGGCCATTCGATAAGGCATACAGATCCCGAATCCCAATAATCATCAAGTCCCATGTCGAGCAACTCCTCAGGAGTCTCTACTCGATAGAAATCAAAATGATATATCTTTTCCGCTCCCTTTGTCACCCGGCAAGAAGCAGTCATGTCCGGATTCACGGCATACTCATTGACGATGCTGAACGTCGGACTCGAAGCTTCATCCTCCGCTCCAAGAGCCTTGCACAATGCAGAGATGAAGGTCGTTTTCCCGGCACCCATAGCTGCACGGAACGCGAAATGCCTATTGTCGCCCATCGCTTTCTTAAACTCTTCGGCAGCACGAGGAAGATCATCTATATTTTTAATCTCTATATTCATCTATTCCAATTTTTAACGCGAATTTAATTAATAGATTTCAAAATGCATTATCTATTCGGTAAATATTTCGTATATTTGCAGCAAACATATCAAGTAAACAAGAAAAAAAATGGGAAAAGTCCTTATAATCGGCGCCGGAGGCGTGGGCACAGTAGTTGCTCACAAATGCGCACAGAATCCGGAAGTTTTCAACGAGATCGTTTTGGCTTCTCGCACAAAATCAAAGTGTGATAAGATCGCTGCGGAAATCGGGGCAAAGAACATAGTCACCGACCGCGTGGATGCAGATTCAGTGGAGGAACTAGTGG
>CAMYSW010000291.1:0-3855 GCA_947297425.1 uncultured Porphyromonadaceae bacterium | reverse complement strand
GAAATATCCTCATGTCATTGATCAACGCAAATAGGAAGCCATAAGCACATCCAACAAAGTAGCGTTTGAATTAGTAGTCGGACATCGGGGATATCCCCGGTGTCCTTTTGTAGCTGTTGCCAAATCCGTTTGAAATGATTTTACCATGCCTATTGCTGTTTCAACAATTCCAAGCCTTTCTCCGTAAGGCGGTATTTCTGTTTCGGATGGCTCGGTTGTTCCGGATATAATGGAATGACATAGCCTTCATCCAATGCAGGATGCAGGTAGTTTGTTCTGAATGTAGGGCGATGGTTCAGTTCCAATGTCTCCATTATTTCTTTTACGGACAACTCGCGTTCATTCAATATTTTCACCAAGGCGAATACTTGGTCGGTGCCTGGTCGGTACTTGATCGGTACTTGGTCGGTTTGTCACCTCACATTTGAATATCAGAGTTACACTGTCACTCCATATTCTGTATTCCGGTTCTGGCAATCCGGCTTTGCGACACTCGGACATCATCAGTCCTATGCCGCGTCCCAAGCTTTCCAAGACCTTCCGTTTATATAAGGCATTTGCCAATAACGGATTTTGCGGTTTGGATTCATGCTCGGACTTCATCTTTTCCACATCCCAGTTGGGCGGAAAAGTTCCGGGGTTTTCTATCATATATTCTAACTATATACAAATCACTTATTAGTTCAATGTTAATTGTACTAAATTAGCACTGCATGGGTAATTAATGGAAAATGGACACAGCCATTTTATAAATAGTTAAAGGTTGATAAGTATTTTTAGTTGCGATGATTTTCATAAATATTCGTGTTGCTAATCGGATTCGAGCCGAAGAAATTTGTTCATCCGGGATATGCAGCGTTTTTTCTGATCGAGATTTGGATGTACATACAGGTTGAGTGTTGTCGCAACATTCGAGTGTCCGAGTATTACACTTACAGTTTTATAGTCGCACCCGCTTTCAATGCATCTGGTGGCGAATGTGTGGCGCAATCCGTGGAATACTATTGACGGGATTCCAAGTCGTTTGAGAATACGGTTGAAAGTCTCTCGGTATGTGCGAGGCTCTTTAGCCTTAGATCCTTCGCCGACCACATACTTTTCTACTCTCTGCTGTTTTTTAACCACATTCAAGGCTTTGAAGAGAAGCGGAGATATAGGGATTTCACGATTTGAATTCCGGGTCTTGGGGGTAGAAACGTATTGTTCTGTTGCCATCAGGTCGCAATTGTAAATTCGTCCCGCAGTGCCCGCTACTGTAATAATACGGCGTGCCATATCCACATCCTTCCATTGAAGGGCACACACTTCGCCTATGCGCAAGCCGCAGCACAGAGCAATCATTATCCCTATATTCTGTAGTGTCGGGGCGGTTGCAATCGCGTTCAGCAATTTTTTGTGGTCGGGTAATGACAGCACGGGCAAGATGCGTGCAGCTGTATCCGAGGGATATTCGATGTCCCACGAAGGCATCTCAAACATTCCTCTCTTTGCCCCGAAACGTCCGACGGATTTAAGCACGGCGATAATGTCATGGACAGTTTTCTTGCTCAAGTATAATCGGCAAAACCAAAAGTGCAATTTTGAAAAACGAAAAGTACAATTTTCGGGAATTTTCCAACCCTCGCAATTTTGCCGTTTGACCGCCGTTTAATCAGCGTTTGAACACTATTATAAAACCCTCAAACCTTTGCGGTCTGAGGGTTTCTTTTCGCCTTGTATCGCGCTGTTATTTCGGGGTTGCTGACATGTTTTGCAGTATGCCAACGCAGCGTTCAATCATCTTCTCGCGGTCGCGTTTCCATTCCGAGAGTTCCATTCCCTTGTCGTATGCAGGATAAGGTTTCTGCGGTTTGGCAAAGCGGAAACGCTTGTCGAGCGGGTAAATGTAACGATACGTTTTCACCTCGTAAACCTCAAAGTCGCCGAGCAACATTCCGACGTTGGCGCGGAGAAAACCCGACGGCGAATGAGAGTTGGTGAAAATCTGCTCGTGGACGAACTCGCCGCTGCGCGTGTTCTTCAAGAACTTTGTCAGATGAAAGCCGTAATACTGAAAGTTCGCGGCTTTGTAGATTGTTCCGCAACCGAGGCGACCATCGGCGAAACTCTGAACTGCTACGCAATTCGGGTCGAGGCGGCGCAGCAATTTGATTGACGCGGCAATGAGGATGCTTTCGGCGTTGTGACCGAGTTCATCATCAATCCACATTCGGTTGAGTTCGCACATCCACGCTTTCGGGTTGGGGTGTGTGAAGATTTTAGCCTTTGGATTCTTCATAAATCCATAGACGGCCACTCCCAGGCAGCGGTCGGGTTCGTCGGCTCGGAATATTCCGAAATTGAACACGCCGAAACCGCCGTCATTCCATTTGTGGGAGTAATGGTTCTTTACGATCATCTCTTTGGCGAGAGGTTTGTCAACGGGCTTAATCAAGAGTCGCCCGAGTGCGGAGGTCTCCTTGATTATCTCCGCAGGATTTTGTCTGTTTTCATGCATTCAGCATGTGTGTTGGGGTTTGATAGTTGATGAAATGGTTGTTTATCTCGCCCCTTTTGCGTAATTTTGCAGTGCCAACCACATATACCGAAACGCGAGACACAGCGGTCAAAAGGCTTTACAGCCCTCGACTGCGCGGTGTCTCGCGTTTCGTGATAGTATGTGGTTGGCGCCTTTACTATCAAGTCGGGGGCTGTTTTTTTATTGCCCTCCGACGTATGTTTTCGGGTTTTATGTTATTTTCATTGGCTAATGTATTGGGGTTAAAGTATTAACCGCTATCTTTGTGGCATGTAATTTCACCCTCGACAGACTTGCGATTTCGATTACAAGTTAGTGAATGGTGAGTGCGGATTATATGCGATTCCCGCTTTCTGAAAAGTTATCGTGGAAAGTTCCACGTCCTACAGCCGGGATTGAGCGACTTAACGACCCCGTTGAGATGGATTTGAACGAAGCACCGGGTAAGATGACCCAGCGACAACCTACAAGATTCCACAACAGAGCATATATTGAGTTACGACCGCCGGGGTTTTTAGAGGAGCAGTTTTTCAACCGCCCCTCTTTTTTCGTGCCTAATCGGCTGAAAAACCACGGCGCACGATTGTCTTGTTGGTCTTTTTGTCGAGGTGAAACCATAAGCGATATTTCATTCTCACCATTTCACCGCCCGCGCTCTTGAACGTCTTTCCGGCGGCAGCAAACTGCAACGCAATACGCGCATAGCAGCAGGCTTGTGTTTTGACGCGCTGACCTTTCTTGGAGGCTTTCACGCGAGTGCCGATAACCTTGTAGAGGCCGTGCCCGGCTGCAATCTCCTGCACTGAGCCGCCGCACACCACAATCATAGGCTCGCAGATAGAGCCGAGTTCCTTGCCGATAAGGTTGTTATCCTCGGGGTCAGACACGCCGATACATTTTGGCACATACCATTTATTCGGCGACGAGGTGGATAAAATTACGCCTTTATAGTGCGCATATTGGTTCTTTGGCTGTCGGAGCATACTCTTACCTTTCCACAGCGGGTTTGTGCCCGTAGTGCCACCGGAACGGCGTTTGCGGTTGCGTTTCTTCTTGCGCAGGAGGACGAGCTGCACTCCTTCGGGAATAAACCCGTGGCGGATATAGACCGTCGAGCCTTTCACCACCTTAACGTCGATATGGAAGTTCTCAGTGACCGGGAAGAAACCGCCCCATGTCTTTTTGTTGCTGTCCCAATATCGGACATAGCGGCGCAGATCCGGCAGAATCTGCTCCTGCGTGATATTGTTCGCACTATGGTGATATACGTTGATAGTGTATTCGTCCGCACCATTGAGCGCGACACACCCCTTGCGGCAGTTGATACGCACGTTGTC
>CAMYSW010000290.1:0-3864 GCA_947297425.1 uncultured Porphyromonadaceae bacterium | reverse complement strand
CTCCTCAGTGGTGAATGGGATCTCACCGAAGCGGTCACGCAGTTCTGTCCTGAACTCCTCAAGTTTCTCCAGCCGTTCCATATTGTCAAGGCGACGATAAAGGGTGATCCTCTCATTCTCTTGCGGAACATATTCCGACGGTATCCGCAATTCCAAATCGCTTTCTATCGTACAGTCGGCTGTAAATTCCTCCTCTTTTCCGGCAGCCACATCCGTAAACGTATCGGCAAACTCTTCCGTCTTCAGTTCAATCACAGATTCTTTCAAGATTTTTTGATATGCCTCATAACCGAGATCCGCAATAAAGCCACTCTGTTCCGCACCAAGCAGATTTCCTGCACCGCGAATATCAAGATCCTGCATGGCTATATGAATGCCGGAGCCGAGATCACTGAAGCTCTCTATCGCCTGAAGGCGACGACGAGCCACCGGGGTCAGCGGCATTCCGGGGGGCACAAGGAGATAACAGAACGCCTTGCGCGAACTGCGTCCTACCCTCCCCCTGAGCTGATGAAGTTCGCTGAGCCCGAAGTTGTGCGCATTATTAACCATTATTGTGTTGACATTCGGCATGTCAATGCCGTTTTCCACAATAGTTGTCGACAACAACACATCGTAATCCCTGTTGGCGAAATCTATAATCGCCTGCTCCACCCTTTCCGGCGGCATCTGTCCGTGTGCCGTCACAACGCGCACCTGAGGAATCAACCTCCTCAGGGTATTCTCTATATGCGCGAGATTCTCTATGCGGTTAGAAATAAAAAACACCTGCCCGTTACGACTCAACTCAAACTCCACAGCCTCCTTGATAACGTCATCATCAAAACTGCTTATGTTTGTCATCACCGGCTGACGGTTTGCAGGAGGCGTGTTGAGCGAACTGAGATCCCTGGCTCCCATTAGCGAGAACTGAAGCGTTCGCGGAATCGGAGTCGCGCTCATTGTCAGTGTATCCACATTCACTTTCAATTGCTTTAGCTTCTCCTTAACCGCCACACCGAATTTTTGCTCCTCGTCAATCACCAACAATCCGAGATCCTTGAATTTTACCCCCTTACCTATAATCTTGTGAGTACCTATCAATATATCTATCTTGCCGGCTTCAAGGTCTGCAAGTATCTGTTTAACTTCCTTCGGTTTGCGGGCTCTCGAAATAAAGTCTACCCTTACCGGAAGTTCCTTGAGACGGTTAGCGAATGTATGATAATGCTGCATGGCAAGCACCGTGGTCGGAACCAATACAGCCGTCTGTTTTCCATCAGCCGCAGCCTTGAACGCTGCGCGCACGGCTATCTCCGTCTTGCCGAAACCAACGTCACCACATATCAGGCGATCCATCGGCTTGGGAGATTCCATATCCGCCTTTATAGCCTGCGTAGCCTTAAGCTGATCCGGAGTATCCTCATATATAAAACTTGCCTCAAGTTCATGCTGCAGATATGAATCCGGAGCGAAAGCATGTCCCTTCTCTTCCCTTCGTGCGGCATAAAGCTTTATCAGATCGCGTGCTATATCCTTGACTTTTGCTTTTGTGCGCTCTTTGAGCTTGTTCCACGCACCTGAACCAAGCTTGTTTACCTTCGGAGGGACTCCTTCCTTGCCCCTATATTTCGACAATTTATGAAGAGCATGGATACTGACCAAAATAATGTCGTCATTCTGATATAAGAGCTTGATCATCTCCTGAGGCGTGCCGTTGGCATCCGTCCTCACCAGTCCTGCGAACTTGCCGATACCATGATCTATATGCACTATATAATCCCCTATCTCTATCTGGTTGAGCTCCCGCAGCGACAGCGCCAACTTGCCGCTACGCGCCCGGTCACTCTTGAGATTATACTTATGAAACCGATCAAATATCTGATGATCGGTAAAGAAACAGCATTTTCCGTCGTGATCCACAAACCCCTCATGAAGAGTATGGTCAACAGCTGTGAAAGGTATATTGTCACCCCTGTCTGCAAATATGTTACGCAGACGTTCCGCCTGATATGCAGAATCCGAAAGGATCAAGATCCGGTAGCCATCTTCAACAAATTTGCTGAAACTATCGGATATCAATTCAAAATTCTTATGAAATAGAGCCTGAGGGCTGCAATGGAACTGAATGGAAGCATCCGCCCGGAATGCAGGATCCAAACCTCGCGATCCGAAAGCTACCACCTTCATCGATTTGAACCGGTTTGCAAAAGCATCCGCATCAACAACTTTATCCATAGCGTTCTCATCCCCCTCCTCTGCAATCAATGCCGCTGATGAAAATGTTTCTTCCGACACCGCTTTTACACGTTCAAGCAGATAAGACGGACTCTGACACATCACCACAGTCGAATCATCCATAAACTCAAGCAAGCTTATACCCTTATCGGCAGAATGAGAAGACGAGGGAGGAAGGATATTGACACCATCCAGCCTTTGCTCGCTGAGCTGTGTTTCCACGTTGAAGGTACGGATAGAATCCACCTCATCGTCAAAAAAATCTATACGATAAGGCAGTTCACAAGAGTAGGAATATACATCGACAATAGAACCACGACGGGCGAACTGTCCCGGCTCATATACATATTCCGTTTCGCGGAATCCGAGTTCACGGAGCCTTCCGGTAAGGTCTGAGAGTATAATACGCGATCCAACCTTCAGCGAGACACTGTTATCGGCAATCGTAATGGCATCTGCAACCTTCTCCGCCAAAGCTTCCGGATAAGAAACCACGAAACGGACAGCACTTTTCTTATCGCCTAACGCATCAAGCACCTCCGTGCGCAAAATCTGCGAAGGGGCATCAACCTGCCCATATTTTATATCCCTCTTATATCCGCTCGGGAAAATGCCCACACATTCCTGTCCTACAATCTGGCAAAGGTCATTATAAATATATCCTGCCGAATCCAAGTCATCAGCCACTATCAGGAACGGACGCTTACCCGGTTTCAGACATGCAAATAGCATAGCGGCAGAACTCCCCTCCAGACCGGAGAGGAGCAATCCCTTTATTTTCTTATCTGCCAACGCTTTTTCCACGGCTACGGTCTTCGCCGCCGTAGCAAAAAGCTTATCGGCTTCCTTTAGTTCCATTCGCTAATATTTTACCATAAAGTGAAGGATCCGACAATATTTGATCAGCAAGTTTCACCGCCTTGTCCGTTTTCAATTCGTAAGCCACCTTCCCTTTATCATAATAATATCTTCCAACTATCTCCGATCCGAGATATTCGGAAATCTCATCCCTATGGGTATCAAGGTCTCGGTCAAGATCATGTGTCAACAGCTCGGCAAGCTTGTCTATCTGAGCTTTGGTCTCATCGCTCATATAGCCTTCCGCCTCCGCCGTGGTACGAAGTGTCTTCACCATCTCCTCGCATACTTTGTCATATTTAAATTTCTTCGGGTCTATCGATTTCTTAAAGTCTGCATATATTTCATCAGTGATCTCGAAATCTTTCGGCTCACCGATCTTCGGATGCGAGGCAATAAATTTTGTTGCAAAATCAAATGCCCAATTGTCTGCCACTATATTATAAACGAGACGGTTGATCTTGCCCCAATCTACCACGGTATCAGGACGCAACCCTCCGCCATCCCTCACTTCGCGACCGTTAGCCGTGCGATATACATTCGTAAGGCTGTCCGGCACACGAGCCACAGACCCATCGGCATTGCGATGTGAATAATCCACAGCCTGAATCAACCTGCCGGAAGGAAGATAATATTTCGCCACAGTCACTTTAAGCAATCCACCATATGGCAACTGAACGGGAGTCTGCACAAGCCCTTTTCCGAAACTGCGGGACCCGATCAACACCGCCCGGTCAAGATCCTGCAAAGAACCTGCCACAATCTCCGACGATGATGCGCTCCCTCCAT
>CAMYSW010000289.1:0-3874 GCA_947297425.1 uncultured Porphyromonadaceae bacterium | reverse complement strand
CGTAAATGGTGTCAATTTTGCCGGCATATATGGCAACACCACTGCCATGGGATGGAAATCAATAAAATGTCCTGTAGACTTCTCATGGAAACAATATATGGAGTTCCTGCTAAGCACTCTTCCCTCCGATATCGCAGAAAACTATCGGGAAAAACTCAGAGTGAGCATCCGGTTCTGGAAGGAACGTGGAGGATGTCTTTCCGAAGACACCATAAACAAACTCAGGGAACTTGGCATACAGTTTTCAGTTGGCTCTACATCTGCATATCATACGGACAAGCGTCCGGTCAGAATGGAATATATCGATGACATAGACATATCGGAATTTAGGGAAATCCCTACATACAAACGCATGTGTATATGCATATTGAAAAATGATCATGCATGTAAATACATGGGGTTCTCACTTACAAAAAAGGAACGTTCTTTAAGAGAAGAAGTAATGAAAAAATATCAATCATTAAGCCATGGAAAAATATAAAAGTCCGGTATATAATGTAATAGCCGTACCCGTTGAGAAAGTGGTTGCCAACAATTACAATCCCAACGTTGTCGCACCCCCGGAAATGAAATTGCTGGAACTTTCAATATGGGAGGACGGATACACGATGCCTTGCGTGTGCTATTATTTAAAGGACATTGACCGCTATGAAATCGTTGACGGATTTCACCGTTACATGGTCATGAAAACATCCAGGCGCATATATGAAAGGGAACATGGTTTACTGCCAGTGTCAATCATCGATAAAGACCTGTCTAACAGAATGACATCCACAATAAGACATAACCGCGCACGCGGCATTCACAACGTTGAGTTGATGAGCAGCATTGTCTCTGAATTAACCCGATCGGGAATGTCAGACAGCTGGATAATGCGCAACATTGGGATGGACAAAGATGAGCTTCTACGCTTAAAACAATTATCCGGATTGGCAGACTTGTTCTCGGACAAAGAGTTTAGCATGTCTGATGAATGGAAAGAAGATTAATGTTGATGTAAGTAACACAAATCAACCTGTTAAATTTTTTTTCATATACTACAGAAGAATGTAACGAGAAATGGCACACTGAAATCGACCACAAACCCATGATATATTGAAAGAACAATAAATTCCTTACCTGACACAGAGGTTATGATGGGAAGAGTTGTGTCCATACTTGTCGCACCACCTGAGGAGATTGGTGCCAATGGACCAAATAACTTATAAAGGATTGGTGCACCCATAAGAGTCACTATCTCCCTTGCTATATTTGCCAATAACGCAACCGTCCCTAATTCCGATCCCCTGTATTCGGTGATAAATATAGAGGATAAGGAATAATAGCCAAATCCAGATCCTATGGCTAAGATATCGGTGAGCGAACGCGATGGAAAGAGGAATGATATCGCCACGCAACCTGCAAGTGTTCCGGTTATAGTGATCAAGGGAAGCAACAATAGTATCGCACTTTGACTCCTAAGACTTTTCAAAGCAGAAAAATCATTTCCTACTCCGATTCCCACACAAAACATCAACATTGCCAAAGCCACGAAGCTGACATCAAAATCGAAATCACTGATACGCAGAATATCGCTCAGTCCGAAAATGATTCCAAGAATAAAGAAACCAACTATTACAAGGCTACCTTTCATACTGTTCCACCTCCTTTCCGGATATTTGTCGTTTCCTCCTAACCGTTAATGTCAACCGCCACAATAAAAAAGCGAACAGGGAGCAACCCGTCAGCCCTCCGAGCGTTATCACTACAGCTTCCAGTCCGAGTGACGCAATCCCCTTGACAATCCGGTCATCCCCACCTACCTCTACACCCAAAAGGAATAACAATGTCCATATTAACAAAGAAATTATTTTTCCAAGAAGATGCAGTTTACGCCTTCTCATAAGCCATCCGGTCAAAATACCGAAAGCCATTATAAGAACTATCTTGAACATCAATACACAGAATTAGAAGCTGCCTGTTTAATGGGATCATTTATTTAACGAATAAAAAGGAACTTGATTGCAACATCGAATCATCAATACGTGACATTCGTAAAGGAGTCAAGAGGAATCTATTGTTTTAGACAAAAAAACGTTTACAAAGTTGTTTGATTGTGAGCTTCAATCTAAAATTTTTCCGAATTAAATTTAAACAGCTTTTTAAATCGCTTCATTATTCCAAAACATCGTTACCTTTTCTATTGTTATATTGTTATGAACACCAAGATATCTGAAAATTCTTCTCTCCGGCGACTAACCATGGCAGGATTGCTCATAACTATGGGCATCGTTTTTGGCGATATAGGAACATCGCCCCTATATGTGATGAAAGCCATCACCTTAGTCAATCCCTCATTTAATGAAGAGTATATAATCGGTGCCGTATCATGTGTGATATGGACACTGACATTGCAGACAACCATCAAATATGTCTTGCTTGCCCTTCGTGCCGACAATAATGGAGAAGGTGGTATCCTTGCCTTGTTTGCCCTACTCCGCAAAAAAATTGGCAAAAAACTGTGGATTGTGGCAGCAATCGGAGCTGCGGCATTGGTGGCAGACGGTGTGATAACTCCGGCTGTAACTGTCACCTCTGCGATAGAAGGCTTGAACATTATAATACCGGATGTGCCTATAATTCCGATAGTCATAATTATAATCACATTCATTTTCATGATGCAGCAGATGGGAACAGGAAAGATCGGTAAGTTCTTCGGACCTTTCATGCTGCTATGGTTCCTTATGCTCGGAATATTAGGATCGCTCAACATATATCTGTGGCCTGCCGTATTCAAGGCATTCAACCCGTGGTGGGCAATCAAATTACTTTTCAACAATCCGGAATGGTTCCTTATTCTCGGTGCAGTATTTTTATGCACCACAGGTGCAGAAGCCTTATATTCCGATCTCGGTCATTGCGGGCGTAAAAACATTTCAGTAAGCTGGATATTTGTAAAGATAATGCTAATATTGAATTACCTCGGACAAGGTGCTTGGCTGATTGCAAATGGCGATTCCTCAGGAATAAACCCGTTCTATGCAATAATGCCTCAATGGTTCACCATCATCGGAGTAATCATGTCGACCGGAGCCGCAATTATAGCGAGTCAAGCATTATTGAGCGGTTCATTCACAATCTTCTCCGAGGCAATGAACCTTGTGCTCTGGCCAAAACTGAAGATAAAGTATCCATCTCGCGAAAAGGGACAGCTATATATACCATCGGTAAATTGGTCACTGCTTGCCGGATGTCTCCTGACTGTTGTTATTTTCAAAGATTCAAGCCACATGGAGGCTGCCTACGGATTAGCCATAACCATAACCATGCTCATGACTACCGTCCTGCTTACATTCTATCTGCGCAGCCTTAATGTGAATATTGTGATATGCTCTGCATTCATGGTCTTTTTCGGGATAATAGAAGGCATATTCTTTATTGCCAACCTGTTCAAATTCACCCACGGAGGGTGGTTCAGCATATTGATTGCCGGACTTGTCGCAACGATAATGATAATATGGAATAAAGCTATAAGACTAAGAACATCCTATGTAGAATACGTAAATCTTGATGATAACACAGGTTTGATAAAGGCTATAAAAGGGGACCGGGAAATCCCAAAATTCGCATCAAATCTTGTATACCTTGTCCAATCTTCCGATGAAAGTAACATAGAAAGCAAGGTGCTATATTCGATTATAAACAAGCAACCCAAACGCGCTGACCATTACTGGTTTGTCCATGTGAACCATGTGGATGCACCTGACACCCTCGAATATTCGGTAAACGTGGTAGTTCCTGAAACAATATATAGGGTCAATATGAATCTCGGTTTTCGGGTAGAACCTAAAGTAAACGTATATCTCAGGCAGATTATAGAAGACCTTGTCAATGC
>CAMYSW010000288.1:0-3896 GCA_947297425.1 uncultured Porphyromonadaceae bacterium | reverse complement strand
CTCTCAACCCATGTTGTCAGAAATTCCGGAGCTGCCTGATGATGATAGCTTTTAACATCAAGTCCCTTTGCCGACCGCTTCTCAAGCATTTCCCGGATCACATGACCGTAACCTGATGCTGTCTGTCCCATATAATCTGCATATTCAGCTTCCGGAACACCTTTATCCTGCAAAACTTCTCCATACACAAACAAAGAATCATAAGGCATAGCGAGTTTCAACCCTTTAACACTCTTTCTTCCGGTCACAACATCCCAGAAATCATTTTCCTTAACACCAGATGCCGTATCTACGGGATCGGAATGAACGCCTATGTGCTTGGCCGTATCATAGCGGAATCCCCGCACTCCAAGATCAAGGAGATCATTCACAAACTGTAGATAATACTTTTGAAAATCTGGATTCTCTGTATTTACATCAGGAAGGCCACCCATCGCCCACAGGGTGCATTGATTCCTGTCGCTATAATTATTTATAGGAGTCAGACCATTTGAATGAAACATCTTTTCCTTTCCACCTACTGCCTTATAGAAATCATCACTCACAGCATCTACATCAAATGCCGTATGGTTAGGTAACACGTCTACAATGACCTTTATATTATATTTCGCGGCAGAATCCATCATCTGCTTCATCTGCTCCCGGGTCCCTACAATATTGTTTCCGATCTTCCAATCGGTAGGCTGATAATAATAATACCAATTACCTTCTGTCACATTATCGTCAAAGATCTTCTTGCCGCTACCTTCCGGCTCGTAACAGTGCTGAACCGGAGACGTCTGAACCATCGTAAAACCTGAGGCTGCGATATCTTTCATATTCTTCGCAACCTCAGGAAAATTCCAGCTCCATGCATGAAGGATAGTGCCGGTATTCACGGCATCAGGATCCACTGTCATTCGATCTTTAGAAAAAGTTGGCAATGCGACACAAGTCACTGATAAAAATAACAATGCTGTTTTTGAGTACATTAATAATAAGAATTTAAAGTTAAGCTTAAAACATTTTGCAAAATTGCATGTAGCGAATTTAGCAAAAATATATAATTTTCACAAATTAATGCACACACAACTTAAATCTGTGCTGAATACTAATATTGCTTAATTTATGAAATTCAACACATTAATATTTTGAAAATTCTTTTATATTCCTTAATTTTGTAAAAATAAATTGACTGATATTGGAATAAATCAGCTAACATTCTAATCTTGATCATGAAATTTAAAGCAATCTTAGCCGGAGTGCTCTTGATGCCTTTCGCCATTTCGGTGAATGCACAAACTTCAAAAAAAGCGCTCTCCGCTCATCAAAGAATACATAGCGAACAATTAGCCAACGCCAAGTCAAGAATGGACAAAAGCGTAATTACAAACATGCTTAAGGAGGATATTTCCAAGCGTGAAGTAATTACCTTGTCGGATGAATCATCAAAGATGATTAAAGACCTTTTAAGCGAGGCTCACAAATATATTGGACGTCCATACGTACATGGCGCAAAAGGACCCAAAGCATTCGACTGCTCCGGTTTCACCAGCTACATATACCGCCAGTTCGGATATACAATCAGTCCATCTTCTCGCACACAATATACAGAAGGAACCAATGTAGACCGCAAGGATCTTAGAAAAGGTGACCTCGTTTTTTTCACAAGCAGACGAAGTGGAAAGAATGTAGGTCATGTTGGGATTGTTGTCAGCGCAGACAATGCTACCGGCAATTTCAAATTTATTCACGCAAGCATAAGAGGTGTGAAAGTAAGTGACTATGAGGGATATTACCTTAATCGTTATGTCGGGGCAAGACGCATAATCACAGAATAGACTAAAATTTTTATAAAAAAAGTTGATGAAAAATTTTGTCAATTCAAAATAATGTAGTAATTTTGCAACGTCAAAAGGGGAAGAGACCCCACCAAGACACAAAACAATGCCTTGTGGTGTAATGGTAGCACACCGGATTCTGGTTCCGTTTGTGAGAGTTCGAGTCTTTCCAAGGCAACAAAAAAGCAGAGGTAAACCTCTGCTTTTTTGTTATATCTATACAATTACAAGATATCTCGGTGCGTATAAATCAAAAGAGTTTCACATGTTTGATTATAAAAATGGAGGATAAGAATACACAATATAAGCGGGGAGAGGTTTCCGTTATAAAAAAGGTTACATTAGTCGGATTTTGGATTAATGCGGTGCTTGTTGCCGTGAAATTATTTTTCGGTTACTGGGGACATAGCGATGCACTTGTTGCAGACGGCTACCATTCATTCAGCGACTTCATTACCGATTTCATAGTGCTTTTCTTTGTAGGAATAGCATATAAAAAAGCTGACACCCAACATCCATACGGACATGGCAAATATGAAACGATTGCCTCTGTCTTGATTGGTGCAATATTAATGCTCGTATCCATATTTATTTGTGTGGAGGGTATAACATCCATAATAAAGGCGGTAAAGGGAGAAATATTGCAACGTCCTGATATTTGGACAATGATTGTGGCTATAATATCCATACTCACAAAAGAATTTTGTTATCGTTATACGATCAGAGCCGGGCAAAAGATTGACTCAAGTGCTTTAATTGCAAACGCTTGGCATCACAGAAGCGATGCAATTTCATCTATTGCTACATTAATCGGCATATCATTATCTTTTTTCCTTGGTGAGCAGTGGAGAGTTCTGGATCCGATTGCATCTGTAATAATATCTGTATTTATTGGAATATCAGCAGTTCAAATTGCTTTACCATCCATAAATGAACTCCTTGAAATATCACTTCCTGAAAATCAAATAAAACTTATATTAGATATTATACGTAATGTTCCGGGTGTTAAGCATGCGCACAATCTAAAATCCAGAAAAAACGGACATTCATATATTATAGATGTGAACATTCATGTCGATCCGGATATTACGGTTCGGCTCGCACATGAAATTGCAAACGATGTGGAACAAGAATTATACAAATCATTTAAGCAGGACATGATAATCTACGTTCATATAGAACCGGACACCTGAATGTATTAGCGGATAAATCAAGAGTATATTAGAATTTTATATAGAATTAGATAGTTTGAATTTCGATTCTATTTAACATAATACGCATTATGTGTAAAATATCTCGATTATCAGGTATAACCATTAAATACCCTCTTGATTATTTTATTTGAAAAAATCCGGGATAATACTTAAAATTATCCCGGATTATATTAAATAAGTTCTTGCTTTAAAAATTTAGAAGTCGGTGTGTCGATCTTTATAAAATCTTCAGGAGTTCCTTCAGCTATAATTTTACCCCCGTCACGACCGCCTCCGGGACCAAGATCAATAATCCAATCCGCACATTTCACGACATCAAGATTGTGTTCTATAACAATCATGGTATTGCCTTTATCCACAAGTTTGTTTATAACCTTCATCAAAACCCTGATATCCTCAAAATGCAAACCGGTTGTCGGCTCATCAAGAATAAACAAAGTTTTACCGGTGTCTTTCTTTGCAAGTTCCGTAGCAAGTTTTACCCTTTGGTTTTCACCTCCGCTGAGTGTGCTTGACGGCTGTCCAAGCTTTATGTAACCTAATCCTATGTCTTGAAGCACTTTGATCTTTTTCAAAATGACAGGAACGTTTTCAAAGAACTCAACAGCCTGGTTCACTGTCATTTCCAAAACATCAGAAATAGATTTACCTTTATATCTAACTTCCAATGTTTCACGATTATATCTCTTGCCATGACACTCTTCACAAGGAACAAGCACATCTGGCAAAAAATTCATTTCTATCGTACGATAGCCATTGCCTTTACATGTCTCGCATCTCCCTCCTGAAACATTGAATGAAAAGCGTCCCGGCTTATAACCTCTCAATTTTGAATCTGGAAGCTCTACAAATAATTTACGGA
>CAMYSW010000287.1:0-3897 GCA_947297425.1 uncultured Porphyromonadaceae bacterium | reverse complement strand
GCATGGCATTGATCCTTGCTGTTTTCTGGCGACTGATAACATATTACCTTTATTTGCTGATTGGCGCTCTTTTAGTGCCGTCATGGCTCAATAATGCTATAAATAAAATTAAACAAAATAAGTGATATATAAAATGAAATACATAGTTATAATACCGGCACGATATGAATCTTCCCGTTTCCCAGGAAAACCCCTTGCGAAAATAGGTGGTGAAGAGATGATAATAAGGGTCTGCAGGCAAGTTAGCAAGACCGGTGTAGACGCAGTGGTAGCGACCGATGACAGCCGGATTTTCGACTGTGTAGAGGCTGCCGGTTTCAAGGCGGTTATGACCTCTGCATCGCATCGTAGCGGAACAGAACGGGTGGAGGAGGCTTATCGTCTTTTAGGTAGCGATGCGGATGTGGTCATTAATGTGCAAGGGGACGAGCCGTTCATACGTCCCGAACAGATTGAGAAACTTGTGGCAATATTTGAAAAATACCCGTATGCAAGAATTGGAACCCTTGCCATGCATTTTGATGCCCAGAAGGGATTTGATGCCCTTTTTGATCCAAACCTTGTGAAACTTGTTGTTTCCAATGAAATGGATGCCCTTTATTTTTCAAGAAGTATTATACCGTATGTAAGGAAAACAGATTGGAAGAATTGGCTGAAAGAAGCTGATTTCCATACGCATATAGGCATATATGGATATAAGGCAGATACACTTTCTGAAATAGTTAAGTTGCCGGAGGCTCCTTTAGAAAAGGCAGAAAGTCTTGAGCAATTAAGATGGATTGCAAACGGCTATGGGATAAAGGTGGGATTGACCGAGTTTTCCACTATCGGAATAGACACAGAAGCCGACCTTCAGGAAGCAGAAGCTATGCTTGCCAATATGCAGTGAATTTTTTAGACAGACACTTGTTGAAATCTTGATTTTTTAGCATAAATTTGCTAACTTTGCAATTGATAAGTAATCCTATTGAGCAAACTTGCTTGATCTCTGATTATAATAATCGCAGAAAGGTAAAAACAAGATAAATACAACATGAAAAAAAGTGCACTCCAGCGAGTAAGGGCTGAGTACCAGCCAAAATTGCCCAAAGATCTTCAAGGTGACGTTAAAGTAAAGTTTGGTGAAGCAACAGAGTCTGTTGCCAATCAGGCAGAAATTAAGGAAAGGTTTCCCCATACATATGGAATGCCTATCGTGCAGTTTGAGCATAATGACAGCCCGGAGCGTGTAGAGGAGCCGTTTAATGTAGGTATTATTCTTTCCGGAGGTCAGGCTCCCGGTGGACATAATGTAGTCAGCGGAATTTTTGATGGTCTTAAGAAACTCAACAAGGAGAATCGCCTTTATGGTTTCCTCATGGGTCCTGCAGGATTTATCAACCATCAGTACATGGAGCTGACAGCAGGTTATATAGCTGAATATCGCAACACTGGTGGTTTCGACATCATTGGTTCCGGACGTACCAAGCTTGAAACCCCTGAGCAGTTTGAATCAGGCCTTAAGATTCTAAAAGAGTTAAATATCAAGGCTCTTGTAATTATCGGAGGTGATGATTCAAACACTAATGCAGCAGTGTTGGCAGAATATTACAAGAATATTGGTGCAAATGTTCAGGTGATAGGTGTTCCAAAGACTATTGACGGTGACCTTAAGAACGAATGGATTGAGACTTCTTTCGGTTTTGACACTGCTTGCAAGGTTTATAGTGAAGTTATCGGTAATATCCAGCGTGACTGTAATTCTGCAAAGAAATATTATCACTTCATCAAGCTCATGGGGCGTTCAGCTTCCCATATCGCGCTTGAGTGTGCACTTGAAACTCAGCCTAATATCTGTCTTATTTCCGAGGAAGTTCTTGCAAAGCGCATGACACTCGATAATATCGTAAGCTACATATGTTACGTTATTGCTGAACGTGCTAAATTGGGTTGGAATTTCGGTACTGTCCTCATTCCTGAAGGGCTTATTGAGTTTATCCCCTCAATGAAGACTCTTATTGCCGAGCTTAACGATGTTCTTGTTGAGTTCGCTGATGAACTTGAGTCGCTTGAAGAGAACGATAAGCTTGCAGCCATCCATCGTCACCTTTCTCCCGCTAATGCGGATCTATATAAGATGCTTCCCAAAACGATCGCGCTCCAGCTCAGTCTCGATCGTGACAGCCATGGTAATGTTCAGGTTTCGCTTATTGAAACTGAAAGCCTCCTGAGTGAGATGGTTGCAAAGCGTCTTGCCGAGATGGCAGAGGATGGTCAATATAGCGGTAAGTTTGCTGCGCAGCACCATTTCTTCGGTTATGAGGGACGTTGTGCCGATCCTACTAACTTTGATGCTGATTATACATATGCACTCGGTTACAATGCGGCAATGCTTATTAATTCCGGTCTTACAGGTTACATGTCGAGCGTGCGCAATCTGACAGACACTACCGAGAATTGGATATGCGGTGGTATTCCAATCACCATGATGATGAATATGGAACGCCGCAACGGAGAGATGAAGCCTGTTATCCAGAAGGCTCTTGTAAATCTTAACGGACGTCCTTACCTCAAGTTCGCATCAATGCGTGAGACACTTGCTCTCAACACATTGTATCAGTATCCCGGTCCGATTCAGTATTTTGGTCCGGCAGAGATCTGCGACCGTCCGTCAATGACGCTGCTTCTTGAACATAACAAAGAAATATAATATTTCTCGGAAGTAGTAATTACGAAATAATATGTCGGGGATCTTGCAATTAAACTATTGTAAGGTCTCCGACATTGTTTTTATATAAGTGAAAAAGTTTAAGTTTGTTTAATCAAAATGCCTTAATATGAGATATTTCAAGATATTTTATATTGTTTCCATGATGGTTGTATTAGCCGGATGTGGAAAAAATAAGAATTACAGGAATCCGAGTGAGTTACAATGTTATGAGACAGTTTCCGATACTGTGAAAGTTGAATCTGGAACTAATGATGTTCGGAATGGCGATGCCGGTGCTGAAAATGCAGCTGTGGAGAATAAGGAGTCAGTCGTGTTGCATCAGATGGTGAGTAACGAAAAACCCAGTATAGTTGATTTCACAGCAAGCTGGTGTGGTCCTTGCCAGAGGATGAAACCGATTTTCTATAGTCTTGCAGATGATTTTAAAGATGAATATAATTTCATCTCTATAGATATTGATGAAAATCCTGAATTGGCAAATAAATATCAGGTGCAGGCTGTTCCGACTTTCGTTTTCCTTGATGCTGATGGCAATGAAGGGAATAGGATTACCGGCATGATTAGTAAGGAAGAGTTTCGGGATGAGCTTTTGCATCCGGTATGGTATTGAAGTGATTAGAAACTGTTAAAAAATAATTTCATTGATTAGTCAAAAATCAATTAAAACTATATTATGTCAACAATTACAACTAAAGTTTCCGCTTCAGCTGGCTCGCTTCGGGATTATAGCTGGGCACGATGGACGGCTCTTGGTCTTTTAGCGTTTGCGATGTTCTGTTCATACATATTTATGGACATCCTTTCACCTATTAAGGATCTTTTGCAGTCAACGCGAGGATGGGATTCCACTGCGTTTGGTACGATGCAGGGTTCGGAGACATTCTTGAATGTGTTTATCTTCTTTCTTATTTTTGCAGGTATTATCCTTGACAAGATGGGAGTCCGTTTCACGGCTGTGTTATCGGGTGGTGTCATGCTTGTCGGCGCTGTTATCAATTGGTATGCATTGACTGATGCGTTCCTTGGCAGCAGTTTGGATCTTTGGTTCACAAATCACCTTAATTACATTCCCGGATTCGATGAACTTGGGATCTCACCGTTCTATGAAGGCATGCCTGCTTCCGCGAAGTTCTCTGCTGTCGGATTCATGATTTTTGGGTGTGGAGTAGAGATGGCGGGCATTACTG
>CAMYSW010000286.1:0-3902 GCA_947297425.1 uncultured Porphyromonadaceae bacterium | reverse complement strand
GGATAAATACATTTGCACTGTTTGCGACTGGGTATATGACCCGGCTATTGGAGACCCCGAAAACGGCATTGAACCAGGAACACCGTTCGCAGACCTTCCAAGCGACTGGACATGTCCGGAATGCGGAGTAGGCAAGGATATGTTTGAGCCACAGTCTTAAGCCGCCACCAAATCATGCGCCATAACTAAAGAGAAGGATATTAAAAAACAAAACGAAAAGGACTGACTCCTGCCAATGGAATCAGTCATTTTCGTTTTGTTTTTGGTGTAGAAATATTCACCCGGAGTAATATACACCTCCATCGGTCACAAGCGTCATCTCTATGGCATATTTGTTGTTGATCGCACCTTATATATCCGTGTATTGGTTTGCCTCCGGCTCTGCATCATACCCGTCCATCATTGCCTCTTTCGGCTACATGGCTCGGATGACAGTCTTTAACGTCTTGATCTATAACACAATTTCACTCCGCAACTTCCTCATCGTCAGGAATTATTTTATCCTCTACCATTCCATGCTCATGAGTCGGCTCGATGAATATTCAGAAATCGGAGGAGTTCAAGACCTCCAAATTCTTCTGCAAGACAGACTTCGTTATTGGGGAAATAAAGCAGGAGGAAGCGAGCTATGTGCCGCTACCGAAGTTCTCCACCTTCAAATCGAGGGATGAGCGTGAGCGCATCCTGTATAAGAACTTCGTTCAGGTGGGACAGGATGTAAAAGAGATGATACAAGGATGTACTGAACAAGCGCAGCACGAAATAGCGACCATGAGCAATGACAAGGGAAAAGCGAGAATCGCCTGCAATAATCATGATGTTATTGCAGGCGTTTCTTTCGGACATAAGAATGAGCAAATGGAATCCGATGTATGAATAAATGTCATCATTTCCAGCGGTTCGCCCAAAAGCACTATATTTGCAATCAAAACAGATTTATTATAAATGACTAAGGAAATAAACAGAATAAAGGCTGTATTGGCGATGACATGAAATCTTTTAATACTCAATACTCATTATGATTCAGAATATAAATAATATAGAAATCTGGATTGACACTTATGGTTCGGACAAGGATAATTGTATTGTTCTGATTTCAGGTGCAATGTCTCCGGCTTCTTTTTGGAATGATGATTTTTGCAAATTTCTTGCCAAGCACTCTTTCGTTATCCGTTTTGACAATAGAGATTATGGTTATTCAACTCATTTTAATGAGCAAGATCCGCCACCGTATTCAATAGATGACATGGTGGAAGATGTAAGGGATATATTGGATTTTTATTTGGTTGAATCTACTCATGTTATAGGGCATTCGCTAGGAGGATCTATTGCCCAACTTTTTGCGATAAAATATCCTCACCGAACAAAATATCTAATTCCTATATCCTCTCCAATCATAGCAAAAGGAAATCTGGCATATAAAGAGACACCACACGAAGTAATATCCGAATTATGGAAAATTCTGATGTCAAATAAAATGTATCAGGATTATGAGCGGGGAAAAGACGAATTTGTCAGAATATATGAGGTGCTGAATGGAGATTATGAATTGGATTTAGATATGGCCTACTCTTATATTAAGCGGATGTATGAGACGGAGCATATAAAGCCACATCTTAATCATACGAACGTGCAAAAAAATATTCCCGACATATATCATGAGTTGAGCAGGTTGCAATGTCCTATACTGTTCGTTTATGGAGAATTAGATTATTTGCCGGCCAATGCGTATAACACACAACTCCTTGCTGAGGCCTTGCCCAATGCTTCTTGCTTGTTATTGGAAAGGGCAGGACACATGTTCTTCCATAAAACAATATGGAAAATTCTGGAAAATGCTATTGGAGATTTTATCCGTCAACAATGAAAAAACGGCCTCTTTGAGATGTTAAAATAAGACGCTGGCATTTTATATTTCTTGCTTTTGCCTTTTTTATCGCTATATTTGCAATACGAAGCAGACAATTTACTGTGAATTGTCCGCTTTCATGTTATCTCCTAAGTGCTTTTCAGGAAATAAACGTTAGGATTCAAAGAAAAAAGTCCGTATTGCCATAAAAATTCCAAGTATTACTTTTAAAATTCCGATACGGCTTTTTATTTTTTCACTTATTCAAGTTACCAAAGAAAGGTGGTTTGTGAATGAAAGTGTGATAATGTCATTGTATTTATCTACCAAGCTAAAGATTAAATCAAACGCACCGAATATTAATTCAGCAATCGCAGATCCCCACCCCAAAATAGTGAGCTCGAGAACTCCCCAAAAGATTATAGCCGTTGAAGATTTTCACACTTGAATTTGTGTAGATAATTGGGTCATAAAAATTTGTGCCATGCCCGTCCTTTGGATGATGCTTAATTTTGTGGTACAATAAAAGCGTAGGAAGATATTTCACCCAATATCTCAATCGAGATTTCGCACAAAACAAGCAGAACACTCCCATTAGGATGGACGCCTTTGTCTAAGAGCGGATGAGAGACAAGCACGAGTGTCTTTTCACTGCCTTCATCTAAATTTGTCAACCTTCGAATCAAGAAAAAAGCAAAAACGCTTTTCAAACATATCCTAAGTAAAAGACAAACTCCTGCCCGATGCGAAGATAAGAAGTTTTTTAAGATTTTAACGATTGATTTTAGTGAACCGGCAACAAATTGAAAATTCCTTTTGAAAAGTAAAATTCATATAATCCCCACTCTCTGTATACGCACCTAAATAAAAGTATCTGCAATCTGATACTTATATACCAGACTGCAGACAATACTTTTAAACGATTCCTGCTTCTTTGTGACGCATATCACACCACCGAACACAAATCGCGTTTATGAACCCATAAAATGAAATGATCGCACCTTAGAGCCACCGTCAACCTTATCGGTTGACAGCCCTGCTCAGCAACCCAACAAGCCACAACAGGAATATGGCTCCGATCACCGAAGTTATAAGATTGCCTATGATTCCTGCTGCCGAGATCCCCACAAGGCCAAACAACCATCCACCGAGGACACCACCGAGGATTCCGACAATCAGATTCACAATAAGGCCGAAACCTCCTCCACGCATAAGCTTTCCTGCGACAAACCCAGACAGAAGCCCTATTATTATATACCACAAAAAATTCATAATGTAAGATTTTTATTTGTTCTACAAATAAGAAACGACCGACAGACGGCTTTGGTTCGCAACACCTGCATACCCATCAAAATCAATCAAAATTCAAAAGTCACAACCCTGAATCTCAAAGCTGATCATATTCTTCATCCGAAATCGGCAGAAACCATTCGTTAGAACATTCCTCACCGGGTATTTCAAACGCAAGATGAGCGAACCAACTATCACAGGCTGCACCGTGCCAGTGCTTTACATTTGCAGGTATATGAATCACCGTACCAGGAAGTATCTCACGGGCCGGCTTCCCTTCTTCCTGATACCATCCCCTTCCGGCTACACCTACCAACATCTGCCCTCCACCACGTTTCGCTTTATGTACATGCCAATTATTCCTGCATCCAGGCTCGAAAGTAACATTTGAAAACGAGATCTGTGAATCAGAAATCCGTGCGATATAACTTTTACCTATGAAATATTTTGCGTACACCGTATTTGGTTTTCCTATAGGAAAAATCATTTCCTTCTGAAATTCAGACATAGCATCATTGCCATCGCTATCATCCGCCCAAACCGTCTTCGCAAGATTAAATGCGGCCCAGGCTTTAGGCCATCCAGCATAAAACGCTATATGGGTTATAATTTCAGCTATCTCCGTACGTGAGATTCCGTTGTTTTTTGCGGACTGCAAATGATACTCCAGAGAATTGTCTGTTATACCCTGGCTTATAAGCGATGTAACCGTAACAATACTGCGGTCCCGCAAGCTAAAAAGATCGTTACGGCTCCATATCTC
>CAMYSW010000285.1:0-3909 GCA_947297425.1 uncultured Porphyromonadaceae bacterium | reverse complement strand
TTTAAACTTATGCGTGGTTCAAAACTGAAATATGTATGTGATGAAAAATCAGGCATAATTTCTCCCGGAGCATAAAACTCATTAAATGATTTCCCTTCCAATGCGGAGAAAAGACTTAGCCTGATTCCGGAAGATATCTCCAACTTCGGATTGAGCAAAGCTTCATAATTTGCCCAGACAGCATTCTGCCATCCTGATCTTATTTCCTTGTTATGGGTATTGTTCATGACAATGTCTGCCGACTTAACCCTCAACAACTCCGAACGAAATCCCATATCAATCTTATGGTTCTCCGATATTCGGAATATGATTCTTTCATTCAATGAAAAATTGCGTATAAATTCAGTAAGTTTCTGGTCAGTGCCTGCAATTGTCATTTTCATGTCGGGATCATAACTCGTAATTGCAATTGTAGAGGCAAATGACAACCTGTCTCCAACGCGTTTATTCCAATTAAGGGATCCTCCGATATTCCCCCAATACATCCCCATGATTTTTTTGATAGCCATGTTGTCATGACTACAAATGAACGACAGGTCGATTATGTCATCAGATCCGGGAGTGTAACGCACTTTTGCCGTTATGTCATAAAAATTCATGACGGTGCTGCGATACTGCGGTATCATCTGCAGAAATGCATCCACATAAGACCGTCTGCCTGTGACCGCAAACGACAATCTATCTTTTACCACAGGACCTTCTGCCTTCAACTTTGCCGCCAGAATGCCTATCGTCGCAGAGGCATGATATTCGTTCATATTTCCGGAAGCAAGTGATGTTTCGAGCACAGATGCCGTTGCTCCGCCATATATAGCGGGAATTGGACCTTTAAACAATGTGGCACGACCTATGGCATTATCGTTGAAAGTGGAAAATATACCCATCACATGAGACGGATTATATAACGTTATGCCATCGAGGGAGATATGATTCTGGGATGAATTTCCGCCTCGTACTTCAAAGCCTCCCGAACCATCCCCCTCACCATGCACTCCGGGCAGGAGAGAAATTGACTTTATTATATCGTTCTCACCGAATAACACCGGCATCTGAGCCATTTTTGCCAATTCAAGTTTCTCGGCTCCCAACTGCCTGTCTTCGATGCGTTGACGCGCGGAATTGCCTGTAATAATTATTTCTTCGAGATCAAGACCCGCAACTGAATCCGGCACTTCCTCTGCATGAGTTTGATTCTGCAAGGCAAGAAAGGCAAATACGGATGATATGAAAAATTTGCTAACCATGTCTAAATACTACAGGAACTGTTTAGAAGCTGTTTAAACAATTCCTGCAAAGTTAGCAATAATTTTTCAAATCAAGTGAAGCGTTTCTTTGAAGCGCTCTACCGTGTCTTTATCACCTGTGTATTTACCCTGATCTTCACTAAGTTTACAAGTCTTACAATAGAACGGCCATGATTCGGTTATTTTAACCGCCAAAAGCTTTATAACTATATTCATAGGTTTCACATTCGGAAAATCATTTGTGAAATGAGTTCCTATGCCAAACGACGGAAGACATTTTCCCTTGGCATAACCATTGATCTTAATAGCCTCGTCAACATTCAACCCGTTACTGAATACGATCCGCTTGGTTCGCGGATCAATATTGAGTGAATGATATTTCTCCAATATCAAATCAAGCTCCTTATAATTGTCGCCGCTGTCAACACGAAGTCCTTTAAACATGTTGGCATAATCTTCCGAGAAATTAAGGCTGAAGATACGCCATCCGTAGGTGTCGTACAGGAATGTCCCGAGTGCACCCCGATATGTCCGAGACCAAGTCTTCATTGCCAAATAATTTGACATCTGAGGTCCGTACATTCCCGCGATCGCACATATTAACTCGTGCGCCATAGTCCCAATAGGGGTCAATTCATATTTCATGGCAAGATATACATTGCTCGTACCAACAAATTTCCCTGGTCCGGTCAATCTGTCGTTACAATCTTTCATAGCCTTGACAGCGATATCCTGAGCTTTAAAAGAAGCGCGCCGGCGTGTTCCGAAATCATTAAACATACAATCTGCCTCTATCATCCTTCTTGCCTTTTCATAAGACTGATGATAATGATAGTCATAATCAAGTTTACCGGATTCTCCGGTCATTATATAATAAAGCTCTGATATAATAGCCAACACCTTGACTTCAAGCATTATCGTATTACTCCAATAACCCTCGAAACAGACACTCAGATGCCCTTCGTCATCTTGACTGACAGACACCCATTTCCTGTCATAACGGAATCCCTTAAGGAAGCTATAGAACCATGTCGGAATATAACTGCACTTACGCTGCATGAAGGAAATTTCTTCATCAGAGATTACCACATTTTCGAGTAATTCGATCTGATGCTCAAGCTCTTTTGCAAACCCATGCGGATAAACCGTGTTGTTACGGTCTATGAATTTATATTTTACCTGTGTGCGGGGATAATTCTCGATCACAGCACAACACATGGTGAATTTATACAGGTCATCATCTGTGAAATATTTTATAATCTGGCGCATAAGCATGTTAAAGTTTTAAATTTAAACACCATCTCTGCTAAAAATGTTTGTATTTAAACAGCTTCTAATTCAAATAATTGCACGTTCAAATATAATTATCTATCTTTACAGAAGTTTCGAACGTAAAAATGAAAACAGGAGTTAACGACAGAAGATATTTGTTTTTAAAGTCATTATCCGATAAGATAATGGTGCTCGATGGTTCTATGGGTACAATGCTAAAAAGGATGCAACTTACCGACAGAGAAGTTCGGGGAGATCGATTCTTGAAACATCCTTTTTCACTTACAGGAAATTTTGATGTCCTATGTCTCTCTTGTCCACATTTGGTTTCTGACATTCATCGTAAGTATTTAGAAGCAGGAGCCGATATTATTGAAACAAATACATTCAATTCCAACCGGATTTCCCAATCGCGCTATGGACTTTCGGATATTATCGAAGAAATGAACTTAGCCGGAGCAAATATCGCACGTAAAGAGGTTCAAAGATTCTCCACTGAGAATCCCCTTAGACAATGTTTCGTTGCCGGTTCTATCGGTCCGACAAATGTGTCACTTTCTTCATCTTCTAATTACATAAAAAACAATTGTGACATTATAGGTTTTGATGAAATGTCGGAAGCTTTTAGAGAACAGGCGAGAGGTCTCATAAGAGGTGGAGTTGATTTTATACTTATTGAAACAGTATATGATCTGCTTAATGCCAAGGCGGCAATCGCCGGCATAATGAATGCATATGATGATACAGGAATAAACATTCCTTGTATCATATCAATGACAGTTTCTGAAATTTCGGGCAAGCTATATAGTGGGCATTCAATTGATGATTTCCTTTCTGCGCTTATCAACTTCAAACCTATTGCAATTGGCTTGAACTGTTCGACAACACCCGACAAACTTGCCCCTTATTTGCGTGAACTTGCAGCAATATCGCCATTTCCCATTATATTCTATCCGAATGCGGGACATCCTGACGAAGCGGGACAACATGCAATGACCCCTAATACATTTGTTGATTGCATGAAAAGTCTGATTGAAGAGAACTTGATAAACATTGTCGGTGGATGCTGCGGCACAACACCTGAATATATTGCCCTCATCTCAAATATTGCCTCTACTATGAATCTTAAATCAATTCAATCACCACACTGAGCAACCGGCAAAATATAGAATGGTAATTCGGAATTTGTAAATAATTCGGAATTATGCTAATTTTGAAAAATGCAATATATAAAATCTGTGGTTTAGAAACTGTTCCCATTTATGAATATTGAAGAAATAAGGGAGTATTGTCTGTCTTTGCCAATGACAAGCGAGGATATGGCATTCGGGGAGGATTACCTGCTATTCAGAGTATGCGACAAGATTTTTGGCTGTCTCGGAATGGTTGATAC
>CAMYSW010000284.1:0-3919 GCA_947297425.1 uncultured Porphyromonadaceae bacterium | reverse complement strand
CATCTCTGTTGTTATTACTTATTTAGATAATAATGAACAGAATGGGGACAATATTACCCTCACCAAAATTTGGGCTACCAATCACGACGGATTTAGAAATTATATCCAATCAAATTTCAAAAATGTATTCCCACTCTTTTCAAAAAGCGAAAAGAGTGAAACCGTAGAGGCATTAACCTATATAATAAATCATTCCGAGTTAGAAGAAATAGAAATAGGAGATTATATTTCAGGACAAACAAATCTTATTCCATCTCTTAAAGACATAAATCAGGATAGATGGTATTTGGCCCTTCAAAAACATGTTGTAAAACCGAATTGGATTACGCTGCAAGATTACTACAATTATGTTGGGAAATTCGATGATGCTTTATTTGAGTATATTGATAAGTTTGCGAATGAATTGAGTGGTTTGCCATTTGGTTCTAATGGTAATGCCGAAGGTATCTTTTTTAGAGAGATATTTCTAAATCGTGCCATCTCTTTAGAAACCATAAAAGTCTTAACTCCTATATTTGAAGGCTATAGTTTTAACGGTGACGAAGAATTAGTCAACCTCGATACCGAACGCTTAGAATGGTTCTTATCTCATGATATGATTCTATTTGAAGAAGGTAATTCAGCAGTGATAAAAAATACAACGATATTTGCGCAATACTTGATTCGATATAAAGATGAATTTATAGAGACAATCTCCGAAGAATTCCTCAACAATCCAAGCACTGTGATGACTTTATTGGACAGTGATAAATTCAACACTGATGAACGAACTATCATTATAAATAATATCCCCGAGTCTCTCGCATTCAACAATTCATCTATATCCAATAGAATAATTAGCCATATTTCTACACTCGGCAAACTGGATAACTCGCCATCATACTACATTTCATTGATTAATATTGCCAGCTCAAATATTAGAGCGATTGAGTTAGGCATAAGATTAATTAGTGACATGGATAATGATGTATCTGTATGCAATAATGTTTTGGTTGCATTGGGAGAAAAATATTCGGAGCTTTTAGATATGAATCGAAATCCTAAATTTGAAGATACCGAAACGCATCGGAAGCTCTTTGATTCGCTTATTAATCGAGGAATTTTGTCATCTTATAGTCCCTGCAAAGACAATCAAATCCGTACCTACCATAAGAAAATAAAGTAAAGATACCTCATCGCTACTGTATTGGATCGGAGCAGTATTGGCGGCGACTACAGCGGGGGCAGTGTTCGCCACGCCATACGCTATCGAAGTGTTCCATTGCTGATTCGACAAGAGACGGGTCATCGCTGAGGATGCCGGCTTCAAAATTGCGGCGTAGTGAGCTTTTCATTCCCATTCCTGCACCGGTGAGATTTGCAGAGCCAATATAAGCCCACTGACCGTCTATGATAATAATCTTGAAGTGGACGCGAGGACAAAGCATCCGTTCAAGTGTTGTTTTCAGATTTGGATAACGGTCAAAGTCTTCGCGGAATGCCGGACCGGGTTCCTTGGCATGGATGAGGCGAGTCTCGACTCCACTTTTCAGTAATCTGGATAATAAGCCGAGGAACGGCTCTGAATCTTTGCCTTTGGCTATATGCAAGTCTTTTATATCCGCTGTCCCGATCCAAAGCATAGATTTGGCACTGCGGATTTTCTTTATTACGACTTCATAGTGGTCGCGGTCAGATATATATTGGGTTGCCATAGAACAAAGTTACTTATTTTTTTGTGAGATAGAGATAATACTCATAGTATGGCGAGAGGGCAATATCATTTTTTACATTTTCCGCTTCTGAGTCTTTGCCCAAAAGGATGGAAAGATAATTCCAAAACGATTTCCGATGGTGTTTGTGTTTGTAGTGTGCCATTTCGTGAAGAATGACTCCGTCCATCCATTCTTGCTTGAAGATAACAAGAAATGGTTGTAGGGTGATATGGTTGTGGAAGGAACATTGGCCAAGTATGCTTCTACGCAGCCGCTTAACAGTAACGCCTGTTCCATAAATCCCTTTCAGGTTTTCCCAATATCGCACTCGCTTAGGCAGCACATCCTGTGCTATTCTTAGAATCGTATCGCGTAATAACTCCCGAAGCCATTTTTGGATTTTCTTCGATTCAAAGACGGTGGATGGATGATAAATCATATCCAATACTCCGTCATGATAATGAACCAATATCTCAACACCATTCTTACTGCTGAAAACATGATGGTCTGGCATTACGATGTAAGACTCGCATTGCAACGTTTCTTTATCAACCAAGTGCCAAAAGACAGATAAATACTTTGTAGTCAATCTAAATTTGGGATTGATTTTGAATGTCTGCTCTTTCATATTTGCCATATCTTATCCATTACGTCTTTATACTGATGGTCAGACCAATTTCCAATTTGTAAGGCATAGAATCGGGTGCCCAAAGTTTTTTCTTTATTGATTTTATCCATTGTCTGCGGAACAGGTTTGGGAAACTCCAAGTCGGATATAATCAGCACATCTGCCATTTCAAATGTACCTTTCTGTAAAACCCTTATTGCCTCTCCGAGCATTTGCTCTCCATTGGTGCCTCCACTGAAACTGTTTTCGAGGAAATTATCCAATCGACCCCAGTTGCGAGGCTTTGACAAATCAATAGATTTTGACCTGACAGAAAAGCTGATAAGAAAGCAAGGTCGCTTCTGCTTTTTCGCCATTCGCAATAATTGTTTAAGCAACGAAAATGCTATTTTCTGTGGACGACCTGACATAGAACTACTTGTGTCAATGCTGACTATAATCGGACCTTTTGTGAGCCGTGGGGCTCTTCGATGTTCCTCAACCTTCTTGGGCTTATCCTTACCCGGGCTACTGAACTGCTGAAGTTCTTTCGTTGCATACCGTTTGTAAAACAAATCCTCCGGCATTGACAACTCTACCGCCAACACCCGTTCAAGATTGTTGCCGGATTCTACCCGGTCAATTTCTTCAACGGAACTGTTTTTCGATACGGTTGTCGGCATAAACTTATAAATAACAGTATCTTTTTCTTCTTTTGTCGGGTCTTTGTCTCTGCCTATCATATCTACAATTTCTTTGAGTTGTGGGTAACGATGTACATAGTTCTCCACTCTTTTTTTGTCTTCAAAATCGGCAGTTCCGGCATCACGGCAAATCATCTCAAACTGCTGTTTTGAGCGTTCAAGCATTTGCCTTTTTTGTCGTTCCAGTTTATCTTTGCATGCATTTTCCCAATCACTTGTTAGTGCCGCAAAAACAGAGTTCTTGTCATCTCCTTTGAATTGGGCTGTGAATCCGGGAAGATTGACTTCGTATTTTGAATACTTACCGCTGATTGTCTCAGATACTTGCCGCCACATCAATCTTTTCTGCTCTATCGGAGCTTCCGAGAAGTTCGCTATCAGCGTAAGTTCCTTCATCGCTTCAAGTTGCATTGCGCGAAATTGCTCCAGCATTGCAGCGAAAAAAGAAATCAAGTTCTCCTTCAGTACTTCGACCCAAGTGGAATCACTGCCGTCTATCTGAGGATTGTTGTCAATAACTTCCCTCATATATCCGGCGAGACAATCATCATCCGACATACTTGGCGGCATCTCTCCGCACTCCAGATAGAAATCAAATGCCTCGCTGTATTCATCAAGTTTGGCATCAACATCAGTGTAGTCTATCATTTCATTACCATCATTACCATGTTGTTAATCTTGACTTCAACGGCCTTTATCTGCTCGCCTACCTCCTTTATAGTTTTGTTGACCAAAGCGAAATCCGCTGACGAGAGAAAAATATTGTCGCCATCTCGCCAGTTTGAAGCAGTCATATTCTCCCAATTCTCAACACATTCCCTAAATAATTGTTGAATAGCAGCGACACGTTGATATATAGTCAGATTTTGAATCGAATCTGCATTATGAATGGGAGCAGTACGGCGTTTGAAAGA
>CAMYSW010000283.1:0-3946 GCA_947297425.1 uncultured Porphyromonadaceae bacterium | reverse complement strand
GACTTGCCATGAGCCAACACCCAGCCAAGAGATTTAAAATAAGCTGACGACAGCTTTCTTGACACCCAGCTCTCTTTCTCGTTTTTCGAAAGATACCTGTCTCCGGAAAGCATCATGCGGCAAAGCAACGGAGTCACGGTCATTGCCACTATCAAAGACATGAACAGCGCCACGATATATGCGATTCCAAGCGGCTTGAGCATCCTGCCCTCCATTCCGGTAAGGAAGAACAGCGGGATGAAGGCAACCATGATAATGAATGTTGCATTCAATATAGACGACCGGATTTCTTTCGACGCCTCGTAGACCACTTTCATCACAGGAAGACGATCCTCCTTAGGCAAGGCATGATTCATCCTAAGCCGTTTATAGACATTCTCCACATCTATGATCGCGTCGTCAACAAGCGAGCCGATGGCTATGCACATTCCTCCTAGTGTCATGGTGTTGATGTTCATCCCCATCAAATAAAGGATTATACAGCTTCCAAGCAGCGACAATGGTATCGCTATAACCGATATAAGGGTTGTTCTCACACTCGCGAGAAAGACAAAAAGGATAAGCACCGCGAAAATTGCGCCTTCGATAAGCGAACGACCCACATTATTCACTGAAGCCTCTATAAAATCAGCCTGACGGAATATTTTGGTATCCATCCTCACGTCTGACGGAAGTGACTTCTTGATTGCCTCAAGGTTCTCCTCAATCTGCTCTGTAACTTCAAGGGTATTGATATTGGGTTGCTTGGACACGGACAGAATGACTGCCGGCTTACCGTTTTGCGAAGCATTACCCATCCTGACAGCGGCTCCGGTCTTAACTTCGGCAACATCTGAAAGAACCACAGGTTTGCCGTTGCGGGTTTTCACAAGAGTGCTTCCAAGGGTTTCAAGATCAGTGGTGCGTCCCATTCCTCGCAAGGCATACTCGTTACCATAATCTCGGATCACCCCTCCCACAGAATTGACACTGAAATATTTGCCCACCTCTTCAAGCTCCGACATGGTCACTCCGTAGAAATCCATCTTCTGAGGATCGGCAAGGATCTGGTATTGCTTCAGTTCTCCTCCGATATTGGTTACCTGCGACACACCGCCCGTGGCGAGAATAGCTGGTTTTATAACCCAGTCGGCGAGCGTGCGCAGCTCCATCATTGATGTTGTGTCGGCTTGAAGTCCGATAAAAAGGATCTCTCCCATCACGCTCGACTGGGGGGCAAGAGTAGGGGTGATACCTTCCGGCAACGATTCGCCGAGAGCCACCATCTTCTCCGACACGATCTGTCGAGCCTTGAATATATCTGTGCCCCAGTCAAATTCCACCCATACAAAAGAGTTACCCTGCAATGATGCAGAACGGACACGACGCACATCTGTGGCACCGTTAACTGCCGTTTCTATAGGGAAGGTAACAAGCCTCTCAACCTCTTCCGACGCCATGCCGTGAGCATCTGTCATTATCACGACCGTAGGTGCGGTGAGGTCAGGAAAGACATCAACATCCATCTTCTTTGTGGAATAGACACCGCCGACAATCACCAGAAGTGCCGCCAACAGGATCATCAGCCTGTTGCGCAAAGAAAAATCAATAATCTTATTTATGAAATTCATAATTCGAATCCTCTATATTAATGCACATGTCCTGCATGGGCGTCAAGTTTACCCGATGCCTGCGCAAGCTTTACCAACACGGCGCCTTTGCCAACTATCCTCTCCCCTGCCTTCACACCGGAAAGCACTTCTGTCCTGACCCCGTTGCTTTGACCGGGCTTGACCTCCCTCTTTTCAAAAAATTCGGGCGTAAGCTGCACGAACACAAAATAATTACCCATCTCTTCCACTATCGCGGAATTGGGAACCGTCAGCACCTGTTCTCCCCCGGATGTTGTAATAAACATCTCTACGAAAGCTCCGGGAAGGAGATCCACCGTATTATCCACCTGAAACACAACCGGAATCAACGGATTATCTATATCTACGCTCTTCCCGTAGCTCAACAAAGATCCGTTAAGTTCTTTCATTGAATACACTCGCCCATCTGCCGATGTCTTGAAATTAGTGGAAACGATGTTTCTCAAATTATGAAATTTGCTCGGCTGTAATTCAGCCTTGATATATAGGTTCTTATTTTGTGCTACTGCCATTACCGGGCTTCCTGCTTCTACATATTCGCCATTGCGTACATATACTTTCTTTATAAATCCCGCGATAGGACTTCCGGCACTGTGATGTCCGAAAGCAAAATTTCTTCTCATGTTGCCATATGCCGCTTCGGCAGCCTCATAATCAGCCTTGGCTTTGCGAAGGTCGCTTTCTGTAACAAGCCTGTCTTTTGCCAATTCTTTCTTACGCTCATATTCACCCTTTGCAAAATTATATGCGCTTTCTGCCTCCCTATATCGCACACCCATATTGTTATCTGCCAATCCTTCACTGTCGATACTGAAAAGTGTCTGCCCGGCATTCACGGCTTTTCCTTCGGTAAGGTCTGCTCCTGATATACGCACAGCACCAGATGCTTTAGCAACTATGATCCGTTCATCACCCTGTGAAGGTTCAACCTGCGCCATGGTGCGTATCACTTCACCGAAAGGTTCACTGACCACCTCCTCGGTAGAAAAATCCACATTCCAACTCTGTTCTTTAGGAAACGACACTCCGTTACTGCTTTTTGCAGCCAATTCCGCTGCCTTGTGATGAGCTTCATGCTCATCTGAATAAACAGTAATGTCAGGTATGGATATACTATAACTCTTGTCTTCAGACCGGATCTCGAAAGAAATGACTCCCGTCCCCGCCTTTTTCGGTGTAATTTCGAAAGAATAGATACCCGGATGAGTCGGTTTGTCAAGAGTCACGCTCTGAACATCCTTGCCGATGGCAAGTTTCATAGTGACTTTACCACCGGCGAGTGGTTTAAAATCCTCCAGACGGGTAAAATGAGCAAGAATGTCGCAATCCTGCCCAACAACAAAAGGAGTTGCCTCTGCAAACACCTCAAGATCATCGCCATACGATGTCAGCTGCAGGGTTTCGTTATGAGAATGACCATCATGTTCGCTCTTATGATCATGACCTTCGTCACCATGATTATGATTGCCGCCACAACCGGCAGACCCGATAATAAATGCCGCACTTATAAATGCCACAGACGCCATATAAGCCACATTACTTATTTTTCCTTTCATTGCTATGATTATTTTCGTAATTTTGCGATGCCAAATTTACATCAAATCAATTGCACATCATGTGCAATAAGAATCATAATTCAACATTTGCTTATGATCAAGAATTTATTATTCGATATGGGTGGAGTCATATTCCTCCAGAATACGGAACAGGCTTTCAAACGTTTCGCTTCGCAAGGCATCGACACCGATATATACATGGGAGCGCATGGACAGAAAGGGATATTCCTTGATCTGGAAGAAGGGAAAATAGATAAGGAGGGCTTCCGCCAAGGGATGAGCGAGATAGTCGGTCATGACGTATCAATGCAGGATGCGGCATATTGCTGGCAAGGATTTTTCGGTGGCGTTCCGGTGGAGCGGCTTCATGCCCTATTAGAATTGAAGGAGGAATATTATCTCGGATTACTCTCCAACACAAATCCATTCATGATGGAACTTACTGACAGTCCGGATTTCAGTGATGATCGCCGTCCGATCTCCGATTACTTCCACTCTATGTTTCTCAGTTATGAAATGCAGGCATATAAACCTGACGAAAAGATTTTCCGTATGGCATTAGAACGCGACGGCATGCTTGCCGACGAAACCCTTTTCATCGACGATGCCATAAAGAACATAGAAGGAGCCCGCAAACTTGGCATTCACGGACTCCATGTTCCAACCAACGCCGACTGGCGGCAATTGGTATGTGAGATGTTAGGCTTTGGCCTCACTCTTCCGCACACCTCGCAATAGGTGCACTCATCGGTGAAGAAT
>CAMYSW010000282.1:0-3946 GCA_947297425.1 uncultured Porphyromonadaceae bacterium | reverse complement strand
TCTCCATCCTGTTGCCCCTGCACACGCCATCCCTTAGGCAAGCGTGCCGCTGCAGCATCTCCTATTTCATCAAAATTTTGAATGTAGTGCGTATTTCCTGCCGACATATCTACAGAAGGGATGATATCCATCTTCTCAACCGCTTTTCTTACCATCACCACGGTTTTTGCTTCAAAACCTCCACCATTTGCAGTAACATTATACACCGCTTCATTGCAATCCGGAGCCTTAAACACACCTTCCGGTGAAATTGTAGCCCCGTTATCCGCATGGAATGTTATATCCCCTTCAACATCCATACCAAATTCATCCGACATACGCGCATCGAAATTGATCATTCCGGAATGATTATCAACAGTCTGGATAAAACCTTTAAGAGCATTAGATGCATATGTCCTCATTTCCAATGCTTCAGCGGAAGAAATTGAAGCAGGATGAGTGGATATGTCTAAAGGATCCGTTCCGAAAATCAGTCCATATTCCATACATGCCGCCATGTATGTAGCTTTTGCAGTAGGATGTCTGTCATCCAGAAACAATCCTTCGGCTGCGACCGCACCCTTATCATCATAAACAGCCTGGTATGCATTTGCCACAGGACAAAGCACTATCCCTAACTCAGCCGCAACCTTGGAATAGTTGGCAATGAACAATTCATTGAATTTTGTAAAGTTACCCCAATCTCCAGCGTATGCCCAGTTTACAGGCATAATGATTACGGCATTCGGATTCGGACAACGTTGACGGATATATTCCACCCATAACTTTACATTATTGCGGAACGTTTCGGGATCAGTGCGAGGAAGGGAGCTCTGTTCCTGAAGAATAATATGGCTCCAAGGTTGTGAACGCACGAGCATTTTTGCTCCCGGTTGCCCGTCATCTGCAAGACCTTCACCTTCATTCCAATGGGTTGAAAGGGGTTTACCTAACAGTGTATGCTTAGTCCATTCCGCCACTTTCCCTTCTCCTTTGGCTATGTCATTAAACATCACATCCTGATCATTATAATAGATCAGCGAATTATTGAGCGAAAGAACCTTTATTTCCGAAGGAAGCTCCGGCACAAGGATTGTCTCAACCGGATTAATTACAAGAGAAGATACCGCCGAACTGACTTTTGTAAACGTATATCCACCTGTTTGCAAGTCAAAAGTTATGTCATACGTGCCAGGTTCCACACACGCATTACATTTCTTACCTTTGATCAGCGTCCCTTCCGTTGATGGCAACGAGGAATCTTCATTCAGTCCCCAAGCACCTGCCATACCAAGGCGCTGATAGATCATCCAACGGCTCAAACCGTCAGAGCCGGCAGGCATTGAAACCCTGCCTTTAAAAAGTTTATCAGAATCATCATATTTCAAGATGCCGGAAGCATCCATATAATTCCAACCGTTATTGTCTCCTATCACATAAACGGAGGTTAGACCTTCTGCGTCTTCGTTGGCACTGAGAAGCAAAGTCGCGACTCCATCCTTTATTGTCAATGTAATTAAGGAACAATTGAACACATTCGGTCCGCAAGAAATATTGCCGTCAACACCAGCCTTCAACTCGTAAGGCATATCCATTACAATATTCGTGCCGTTCGAACCGTAATTGCAAGATGCGCTCCAGGATGCATCCGCAATTTTGAAAGTGCCGGAAATGATTTTATCCCTGAGCACAAAGGTGGTTTCATCTATTTTGTCAAACTCCCATTCATCCGAAGCATCCCATCCATCCTGTCCACGCATGTATATTCCCGAATGATTAATCTCGGGCACATCTTCCGAAGGATCTTTCCAGTCATCATCCTTATCGGTAAAAGATGCCTGAATCTCTACATCATCTATAGCAAGTCCTTGTGCCTTATCCGGAGTCGACCCGGAAGCAACAGATATATTCCATGCAAGATAAATATCTTTCTTCGGTTCAACATGCACCCGCAGGGAGTTGCCAACCTCGGTCTGAGAGACAGGAACGACAGCCACTCCTGCCGTGCTTGCATCCGCCGGGAAATATGTGTTGAAGCTTTCACCTGCCGAATACCATTTTTCGCCATCGCCCGACCAATAAAGCTGCACGGAGAAACCTGCCGCGTTAGCGCCTAAACGATATTTCTCAACCACATATGATATGTCAAGATAATTTATAATCTTGGCGTCATCCTCATTCGTGAGTTTTGTCATGTAGCTCACGCAGCGTGTTCCATTGCTTACCGTAGTAGACAATCCACCCACCGCGCGATCCGAAGAAGCATCATCCGGTCCCCAGTTCCATGTTCCGTTTTTTGCATTCGATGCAAGATTCGCACCGCCTGTATACATAACGTCGGTCACCGCGTCATTCCATTTGCCAACTTTTCTGGGAGCTGTCAAATTTCTATCCACTCGCCATCCTTCCGGAAGATTCAAAGTTGGCGCGTTATCAGACCACATGGAATTAAAATCCTCACTCACCTTTGAGGCAGTAGGTGTCACACCTCCCGGAGACGCAACGACTCCAAAGGATGACACTGCGGTTGTCAATACTGACAATATAATATTTCTAATTTTCATAATGCCAAATTAATAAATGTCTTTGATTAGAAGCTGTTAAAAAAATACCGGCCGACGTTCACACGCAAGCCGGTATAAGAACAATTGTTTTCAATGTAATTTCTTAATCCTTATTGCGGTCCCCCCTCCTGCTGCGAGAGACTGCTTAAGTTTGGTTTTATTGTTCACTTTCACTTTACGGATGCGATACGCCTGTGGATTATCCTTCCAATGCGCACCGGGGGCATCTTCATAGATTATCGCTTCATATTTTTTTCCTTTCGGCAAGAAGCTCATGTCTATTACTGCCGTTCGCGGAGACTCATCGGTTATTGCTCCCACATACCAGTCGTCAGATCCCTTGTCGCGTCGAGCCACGGTGATATAGCGGTTAGGCTCCGCTTCGATATATCTCGAATCAGCCCAATCAACCGGCACTTCCTTTATAAACTGGAACGCATCGGGAAAGCGCTCATAATTTTCCGGCAGGTCACATGCCATCTGCATGGGAGAAGGCATAGTAAGGTATAACGCGAGCTGACGAGCCAACGTGGTTCCCGCCTGATCGTTTTTACCTTCGTCATAATAACTCAGACGGGTCTCAAAAAGTCCGGGGGTATAGTCCATCGGCCCCCCTTTCAGCCTTGTGAAGGGAAGGATGCAGGTGTGTGACGGCGGATTACCGCCCATAGACTCAAACTCGCCACCACGTGCCGATTCCTGAGCAAGCCAGTTGGGATAAGTGCGACAGAGTCCGGTGGGACGCGGCGCCTCATGACTGTCGACCATTATCTCATAATCTGCGGCACGCTCTATGACATGGCGCACATGGTCAACCATCCATTGCGATCCGTGATGTTCCGAACGCGGAATGATCGCGCCTACATAACCGGTCTTGACCGCATCATAATTGTTATCTTTCATAAACTTGAAAGCGCGATCAAGCTGAAGTTCATAATCGGCGGCGTTTGCTGCCGTCTCATGATGCATTATAAGCTTCACCCCTTTGGCGGCGGCATAATCACGCAATGAATCCACATCAAAGTCGGGATAAGGCTTGTCGAAAAGGAATTGCCGGTTCTTGCGATATGAAGCCCAGTCTTCCCAACCTTCATTCCAGCCTTCCACGAGAACGCCGTCAATACCGTTCCTTGCCGCAAAATCTATATACCTCATCACATTCGCTGTATTCGCCGGATGCCTGCCATTGGATTTAAGGGAGGCATAGTCTGTCACTCCCGGTTTGGCAAGGTATTCATCAGAATATGCCCATGTCTTCTTCTTTCCCGTAAACATCTCCCACCACACGCCAATGAATTTCATGGGTTTGATCCAGGAGGTGTCTTCGATCTTACAAGGCTCGTTAAGGTTTAGCACAAGTTGAGAAGCGAGTATGTCTCGGGCGTCGTCACTTACAATAAGTG
>CAMYSW010000281.1:0-3961 GCA_947297425.1 uncultured Porphyromonadaceae bacterium | reverse complement strand
GAATTAAATTAGTGAATATGTTGATGTATCTGATACTCATAACTAAGAATATTATTCATTTGAGGTATACTCACACAGAGTATACCAGCGTCCGCGACTCGTCCGCCGCAATCAATGCCTTTATATCGTCAATAGTCATTTCCATAATTCAGCTACAATTACAAAAGTCATCACCCTCAAGAGATTTGTCGTGCATATTAAATTATATTCCTATCATCTCTTTTAATTTGTGGCATTTAGTAGATGACAAAAATTGAAACTATGCTGTTAAACATCTAAATTTCAGTTTATTATATTTGTAAAAGTCCCTAGAATTTAGTAATTTAAAGGAAAAGTTTAGCCGCTTTTTCACATGAAAACTACTAATTCCAAGGACTTGGTCAAAGTTAACCAAATTCTCCCGATTATGCAAGAGCATTTTGGACAAAGTATGAATCTGGCGCGCATAAAGCTCATGGCGTTTCTCCTTCACGCGTTGTGTGTCGTGCAGATGGTCAGTCTCCATAAACTGGCCGGCGCGATGCCTACAGCCGTTGACAGGGATTCCAACCTCAGACGGCTTCAAAGATTCTTCGCCAAGTATGTTCTTGACCTCGACATCATCGCCCGCATGATTTTCTCGCTGCTTCCGGTCAAGACTGAACTGGTGTTGAGCATGGACCGCACCAACTGGAAGTTCGGGGAGTCCAACATCAATATCCTTATGCTGGGCGTGACATACAAAGGGATTGCCTTTCCGTTGATTTTCAACCTTCTTCCCAAACGGGGGAATTCCAATTAGGAGGAACGTAAGGTAATCATGGAGCGGTTCATCCGACTTTTCGGACCGGACTGTATCGACAGCCTCGTGGCAGACCGCGAGTTCATCGGAAAGGAATGGACCGGATGGCTCTACGGCCGTCGTATCCGGTATTACATACGCATCCGTCAGAACTTCTGGATTGTCAGGCCTTCCACCGGTGAGCGGATCCGTGCATGATGGCTCTTCAATGACCTCAGGGTCGGGCAGGAGAAGTTTTACCATAAGCCCTTCTTCCACAAGGGGGAGTATGTCTATCTTGCAGGCAGTCGGATAAAAAACTCCGACGGGATTCCGGAACTGCAGATCCTCATATGCTTCAACCGTCCCGAAGGGGCTGTCATGACTTATAAGAAACGCCGGGAGATCGAGACGGCCTTCAAGGCCATGAAATCCTCCGGATTCAACATTGAGGACACACATGCGCGACACGGAGCGCATAGCAAGACTTGTGGCGATGGTATGCGTTGCTCTTGTATGGGCGTATCTCGTTGGTGAACATAAAGATATAGATATTAAACCGATAAGAATCCTTAAACATGGAAGAAAGGCAAAGTCGCTTGCCAAGTATGGATTGGAAGAGATTTTTACCATACTCATGCGTCCGACTTATACCCCAAAATTCGATGTTTTCAATTTTTTGTCATCTACTATCCAAAAATAGTTATTTTTCATTATATTTAAATAAACACAGGTCCCAATTAACATATATTAAGAAATAACTGATTTTCTATTTCATAACAAATACCTGCTTCATTGACTACCACCGATTATCCGATACTCATAGAAATTGTTCACACTTTAAAATGAGAAATGTAATGATATTCTCAGTCCGCTTTTATCAATTCCGGGATGGTCACGATAAGTCAGCCGCCATACATAGTCAACCCTCAGGATGGTAAATATATTGTCAATTCCCGCCCCAATCTCCATATATGGCTTCTTACCCATAGGGATTGCGGAGGCTTCTTTAGGAAAAGAATATAAATCCGAGTTAAATTCAGGATTATTTTTTCTACTCAATCCTCCCACAAAACCTTTAAAGGTGAACACTTCCCGGAGTTTCAATTTATTTATCAGAGGAATGCGGTTAAATATAAGTCCATTCATATAATATGTCAAGTCAAGTGATGCGAACTTATCCATTGCAAACTCCATTGGGTTCAAAAGTGTATAAGATTCAGGCTGTATGGTATAGGAAATATTAGCATTCTGCCACAATAAAGCCGGGAACTGAACTTTACTCCATATCATTCCTCCTTTCAATACAATATCGGTATATCCGAAAGCCGAAAACCACAATCGTTTCTGAATTGAAAGTTCTGTTTTGTTGAGGGTGAAGTCTGCTCCAAGAAAACCTTTCGGTCCATATTCATGCGTAAGCAGAAACACGGGAGCATCCATATTAACAGGACGGCGAGTAGTGACTGCCTGCACAAACTTTTCACCCGGAGCATACCTTAATGCAACACGAAAGGCTGCCTGCGTAAACCTGCTATCAAACCTTCCATCCTTATATTCAAACGGAATCCATCTTGTCGCTTCCTGAATTTCATGCCTTAACTCAATCCCAAATGAAAAATTATTCTTAAGTTCAAGATTATACTCAATCTTAGCAAGACGGCGATATGTGATAAGATCGCTCTCCATCCTCCTGAGCGACAGGAACATATTATCCGGATTGGTAAACATGTAGTGTTGTCCAAGTTGATCCTTGTCATATTGGTATGTTGCCCTGATAGAATTGACGGGGAACTCTCTCGATGTCACTTTCTTGGGAATGAAAGAATACTCAAGCTCCCCGTTATACTTGATCTTATGATCACGTAACCCGTATGCAACATATCCACGGGCAAATATGTGTGATGACAATGCAGGAGTAGTTACACCACCTACACGGAAGCGCATCCCCTCAGCTGTGTTGTAACTCATAAAAGTGTTGACTGGGCCGATATCGAACTTGCTTGGATTGCCGGTGGTTATATACCCGTTGACAAACACTTTCAACACTTTTTCAGACCAATATAAAAGAGATTGTTTCCTAAGCATGGGCATCATATCCCCCATTTTCGATTCTGCATAAGACAACGGGATCTTCCTTGCATTCTCCCAAAACTCAGGAGACCGCAGTCCTGCGTCAGGGAGGACAACCTCCTTCCCATCACCTTTAGTAAGGTTAGTAAGGTCTCCAAATTCAGGGAAAGGGTTATATGAAAAATCCGAATATCTAACCTGCCTTGAACCATACAATTTGGGAGTGCCAGGAATAAACTGCATTTCAAGACAAAGGTCATCAAGAATCTTGTGAGTATTCCCCAAAGAATCCTTTACGAAATTCTGACTTATAAATATATTGTCTACATAATTCAGGTTAATGTCTTTGGGGACACGCATAGAAACCCTTTTTACATATTTCACGGAATCATCAGCAGGAATGAATAACTTGCCGTTAAAACTGAATGACTGAGGATTACGAGGAAAAAAAGTCAACTCCACACAACGTTCGCCACCTATCAAAACCGTATCGCTTATCTCAAAACGATAATAGTCAGAAGCGATTGAAGATAATGGACTCACAAAACGATTCTGCATCAAGGTAATATCATTCTTATACAGATCTATTTCCCTGAGTATATCTTCAAACACCTCCCTCACATTCTGCTGATTGAAACCTTCGTCAAGACCATTGCTTCTTAGTCCGTTGATTAATTCAACCTTCTTTCCACGTTCCTTTCCGGAAAGCACAACAGATGCCTTCTCTTTTATAGACAAATCAAGGATCTGTTTTCCTGTCCATATCGCAGTGTCAACAAAATTTGCAAGAAAATTAAACTGTCTGCCAACCTTCCCGTTATTCCGGGTCAATTCTGAATCAAATTCATTGAGGGCAAGAACAGTCTTTTCGTATTTTTCATAACTATAATAGTCTTCATTATTGGGATCGTGTTCCTCTTTATCTTTTCTGATCCGTTCCATCAAGGCAACAGCCGGATTGTTTTTTTTCGAGTATTTATTTCGCTTAGGTTTGACTATCACTTCCTTAAGATCACGTCCTTTCGCATTTTCAAAGCTTACGGTATCTACTACAACAGGGCGCGTTTGGGCATTAACATCCGTATGCGGCATTGACAACACCACAAATATAATCAGACATATTAACCT
>CAMYSW010000280.1:0-3980 GCA_947297425.1 uncultured Porphyromonadaceae bacterium | reverse complement strand
CTTCTGCAGTGCCTATCTTATGGCATATGCGAACTTGTCCGGAAATTACACATTTTATATTGGTTACATTGGTGCCGGCATCAACTATTTTTTCTCTGTCAGAATACTTTGAGAATTTGAGGTGAGTCTTCTCAAGAAAAGATGAAACCTGCTCATGGCTCAATCCCTTGAAGAGCGGCAGATTCATGATAGTTTCATACATTGTAGCCATAGCGGTGAAGATAAGAAGTGAACGTTGTCATGAACTTTTGTTGCATGACCTTTTCGTAAAAGGTTAAAATCACTTCATTATTAACAAATGAACCTCTTTTAAAGTTAAAAGGCGAGCTGAATAAGCTCGCCTTTTTAAGTAGCGGGATCGAGAATTGAACTCGAGACCTCCGGGTTATGAATCCGACGCTCTAACCAACTGAGCTATCCCGCCGTAATGCAGTGGAAATTGTTATTTCCGTTTTGCGAGTGCAAAGGTATATATATTTTTTGATATGACAAAGATTTCTTCAAAAATTTTCACTAATTTTGAAAGAAATTTTTTAGTTAGTCATTCGTAAATAAGATTAAACAAGTTCAATGATAAGAACTATCTTTATATTGTTTTGGGTTTTATCTGGTTGTGCTATAGTTGGTTGTCACACCGGGATAGAGAGCACGAAAACAATAACGCTTTCCAAAAATGAGCGGAAGCAGTTTGAAGCCACTCCCGAAGAAAAACTGATGGATGGTTTGCAGGCTCCCAAACTTGCCGAGTGGAAACAGGGTAAATGGTTTCTGGTGTCTGACAATAGGGCTTCTCTCGTTTTTGATGCCAATTCTGTAGGGACTGCCGGGACGGAACTTGTTGGCAAGATACTCGAATATGCCGGGGTTGATACGAAAACAACTCCCGGTGGTGCTGACGAGGCTGTTGTTGTTTTTAAAGATGGGGCAAATACTTACCGGTATTCTACGGGCAAAAGTCCGGATGCGGCAAGTGCCACCATTTCAAGTATGGATGTTCCTATGCTTATTGACCTTGAATTTGTTTCAAAGGCTAAGGAGATGCTTGTGGGCAGGAAGGTGTGGACAAGGTCGCAGCTGTGGTATGACATGGATGAGAATAAGATTGACGGACGCAAGTTCGTGCCGGTACGTATTGTGGACGTAAAGCCGGGTACAATGGTCTTTCCTCTTAAAATAAATATAATTGATGAAAATGACGAACCGGCATTGATGTATATGAATGCCGGCACGGCGGGAATAGAGAGCCGCACATTTCAGAATATATTCAGCCTTTCAGATCCTAAGGAACGTTATCCGGGCATTCAACAGGATGTCTGGGAATTGATTCAACAGGGTAAAGTGCGTCTCGGTATGACAAAGGAGGAGTGTAAACTTTCTTTGGGTAATCCTTCTGATGTAAATTCGGGTCATGATTGGAATTCTACTATTGATTTCTGGCAATACTCGAATGGCTCTTTCCTTCGTTTCCAGGATGGACTGCTTGTCTCTTTCCGTAATTAAACGTCTTTTAACTTTTAAACATCTTCTTAAAAGTTTCTTATATGATCGATATAATAGAGAATAAAGATATAACACCATTCACCACTTTCGGTATTCCTGTCAAGGCTAAATATTTTGCTGAATACGGCTCGGAACGCGAACTTCTTGCAATTTCTCGCAAAGAGGAGTTTATAAATAATGAGGTGTTACATATAGGAGGAGGTAGTAACCTGCTTTTTCTCAGTGATTTTAATGGTTTGGTGCTGCATTCGGCTATCAAAGGGATCAAGGAATATCGCAAGGATGAAAAGACTCTTTATGCAATAGTGGGTGCCGGGGAGAAGTGGGTTGACTTCGTGGAATGGTGCCTGGCACGGAACTATGCAGGCGTAGAGAATCTTGCACACATCCCCGGTGAAGTCGGAGCTTCTGCGATTCAGAATGTTGGTGCATATGGAGTGGAGGCTAAGGATGTTATTCATGCTGTAGAGTGTTTTGACACAATGACGCGCAAGGTGGTCAGGTTTTCTAATGAAGAGTGTGAATTTGCCTACAGGGACAGCCTGTTTAAACAGGATCAAGTGCGGGGAAGGTATTACGTGTTGCGGGTGTCGTTCAAACTCAATCCTGACGGCATAGCCCGCAATCTTGATTATGGACCTTTGAGGTTGCTGAAAGAAAAGATAGGTAGGTGCCCAACAATCAGGGAAGTTGCAAGGGAGGTTACGGAAGTGCGTAAATCCAAATTGCCGGAACCCTCAGAGATAGGTAGTGCCGGCAGCTTCTTTAAGAACCCTGTAGTTTCCCACGGATTTTATGACAAACTCAAGGCGGAATATCCTGATATGCCTTCCTATCCGGCTGGTGACGGCTGCGTTAAACTGTCGGCGGCATGGCTTATAGATCGCGCCGGGATGAAAGGTTTCAGGGTAGGGGGGGCTGAAGTTTATTTAAAACAGCCTCTCGTGCTTGTAAATACAGGGAATGCGACAGCTTCAGATGTCCGTAAACTTGCGGATGAGGTTATATTGAAGGTTAGGTCACTTTTTTTTGTTACTCTTAAACCTGAAGTTAACTTTATCGATACATCTATCCGTGTTACTGTTCTGGGGAGCGGCACATCGAAGGGAGTGCCGGAGGTTGGATGTGAATGCCGAGTGTGCACGTCGTCAGACGTGCATGACAAAAGATTGAGGGCGTCTCTATTGGTAGAAACTGCCGGTCTAAGGTTGTTGATTGATCCCTCTCCTGATTTCCGCCAGCAGGCGCTCCGGTTGCGTCTTGCTGATATTGACGCAGTGCTGGTGACCCACAGCCATTATGATCATGTCGGAGGTTTTGATGATTTGCGTCCTTTCTGTGGCAATGGCGATCTCCCTATATACGTGCGTAAGGACGTTGATCAGGATCTTCGTCGCCGTCTGGATTATTGCTTCAGGGAACATCCATATCCCGGGGTGCCCACGTTTGATATGAGGATAATTGGTGACGATGCTTTCTATATAAACGGCTTAAAAATTATGCCTATAGAAGTGATGCATGGTAAGCTACCCATATTGGGCTATCGTATAGGAAATTTTGCATATATAACAGATGCAAAGACAATTTCTGACGATGAGAAGGAAAAACTTCAAGACCTTGAAGTGCTGATAGTGAACTCGCTAAGGGACAAGCCACATTTCGCCCATTTTTCATTTGAAGAAGCTTTGGGAATCATAGAAGAGCTTCTGCCGAAACGAGCTTATCTTACTCATTTCGGACATGAGGCGGGGAAACACTTGGAAATCAGTGCCAGATGTCCAGACAACGTAGAGCCTTGCTTTGACGGAATGCAGATTGAAGTTTGATATATACAGCTTATAATTAAGTAATAAAAATTAACCGGTATATGTAAGTGATGAAATCTTGCACTATAAAACTTACTCTTTTTGGCTGTTTTCACCTTGTAATTCAGTCGCATATGCCTATATGCGACTGAATTACGCGGCAAAAACATCTCAAAAACAATGGCGTTTTATATGTGCATTAATTTTCTTACTTATTAAGCGGTTAGGAAACGGATCCGACGGTTTATTGGATCCGTTTCCTCGTATATGTAATTATCGTTTTCTATATTTGACAGGTCTGATATGTCTTTTATGTCTTCAGTGAGGATCTGCCTTAAAAGCGTGCCCCGAAGTTTCTTAAGTTTACCGGCGTTTGGAGTCTTTAGGCACCCTTCCACTACTTCTTCAAAACTGATTTTCCATACGTCTGCGTGCTGCCTTACTGTTTTCCAGTCAATACATTTGGCAGCATCCCCCGGCATGAGATCAAGAATTTCTGTATACTTGTTCTCTTTAACATAGCTACATAAAGCTGATGTAATATCTTTTTTCCAATAATTATATACCGGTGTCAGCTCTGGAGTTACTTTGCATTTGAACTCCATGCGGTAGGGCTTAATTATGTCATACGGATAGACCCAACCGTATATTGAAGATATTATTATTAAATGCTTG
>CAMYSW010000279.1:0-3986 GCA_947297425.1 uncultured Porphyromonadaceae bacterium | reverse complement strand
GTTGGTTTCCTGCACCTTTTCAGTAGATACTGAAGGGGGTGTAATAACTGTTGTGGGTTCCTTCTGAAGGAAGGTGGAAGTCAACATGAAGAAGGTAAGCAAAAGCACGGTCACATCACTCATCGCGGTCATGTCGATGAATGTGCTTTTTCTTGCAATTTTTACTCTTCCCATATTAGCTATAAACTTAATTCGGTTTTGTTAAAGTTAGTTGTGTATTCTCTATGAAGAATTACTTGTGTGTAGCAGCGAAAGTAGCTACGATAGAGAAACCGATTTCGTCGATAGCGTAGGTAAGGTTGTCGATCTTGTTGGTGAAGAAGTTGTATGAAATTACAGCGAAAGCACCGGTTGCGATACCGAAGGCGGTGTTCACAAGAGCCTCGGAGATACCGGTAGAAAGCTCTGTAGAGTCGGGAGAACCGGAAGATGCAAGTGCCTGGAATGATTTGATCATACCCATAACGGTTCCGAGAAGACCGACAAGTGTACCGAGAGTGGTGAGGGTAGCGATGATGGGGAGGTTCTGTGACAGACCCGGCATCTCGAGAGCTGTAGCCTCTTCAACCTCGTTGCGGAGAGTTGTGAGTTTCTGCTCTTTGCTGAGGGTTGTGTTCTCGTCCATCTCTTTGTAGCGAACCAAAGTGTTGTAAACCACAGAAGCTACAGAGCCTTTCTGGTTTTTGCAACGCTGCATAGCTGCGTCGATTTTGTTTGCAGCGAGGTCAGCCTTGATGTCGGCAACGAATTTAGTTGTGTTACCCTTGCCGGATGCTGAGCTGATGGCGATCCAACGCTCGATAGAAAGCACGATAACAGTGAGAAGAAGAGTCATCAGGATAGGCACGATAAAACCACCTTTGTAGACTGTACCTGCGAGGTTCAGAGGATGACCGTCTGTTGTGCCCCCTTCGAAGTTACCGGAGTAACCCATACCGAAAAGGAAGATACATACCGCTGCGACAGCACAGGCGATGATCACGAGGAATGCATTGCGGATACCGCGGATGTTGCTGATTTTTTCCTCTTTTTTTACTTTTGCAGAAACAGTTGCTGCTGGCTTAGGTGCCATAGGTTTCTGAGATTCCATAATCGTTCTAAATTTAAATTGTTTTGTTAAAAAGATTAAATATTTCTTTAAGATTTTTTCCTCATTTAAACATGTCGGCTCGCTTCAGATTGTTTCATGAAGTAAAGTTTTCCTTTGCGAGCTTTCATGTGTTGTTGTCGTGTCGTTATTGGCACTTTGCGAGCCTCGGGTATTGTCGACATTGCAAAGTTACAATATATTTTGAATAAATCATCATACGATTATAAAAAATTATTGTCTTTATGACCATTATTCGGAATTATTAAGTAATCGAACTTGAAAAATATGTTGTATAACATAAATTTTATCTTTCATAGCAAAAGAGAGAGACCGGAAAACTCCGGTCTCTCTCTCTTGGATTCTTTATAAATGCTAATACGTGCGGTTTATTATTCGCCCTCTATTGCTGCAACACCGGGAAGTGTTTTTCCTTCGATTGCTTCAAGGAGTGCACCGCCACCTGTAGATACATATGAAACGCTGTCGGCAAGACCGAACTTGTTGACACATGCCACAGAGTCGCCACCACCTACGAGCGAGAATGCTCCGTTTTCGGTTGCTTCAACGATTGCTTCTGCAATAGCTCTGGAACCGGTGGTGAAATTGTCGAACTCAAACACACCTGCAGGACCATTCCAGAGGATAGTCTTTGCAGGAACGATCACGCTCTTGAATGATTCAATTGAGTTGGGACCTGCGTCGAGACCTTCCCATCCTTCGGGGATATCGAGCACTGAACATATCTGGGTGTTGGCATCATTGCTGTATGCATCAGCTGCGACGCAGTCAGTGGCGAGGACAAGGTTCACACCTTTCTCTTTTGCCTTGTTCATGATTTCGATAGCGAGGTCAAGCTTGTCGTTCTCGCATATGGATGTGCCGATGTTTCCACCTTTTGCCTTGGCGAAAGTGTATGTCATACCACCGCAAAGGATAAGGTTGTCTACCTTGTCCATGAGGTTTTCGATGATGCCTATCTTTGTAGACACTTTCGAACCACCCATGATTGCAGTGAAGGGGCGTTTGATATCTTTGAGGATGTTGTCGACAGCCTTAACCTCTTTCTCCATGAGGAATCCGAGCATCTTGTCCTGCTGGTCGAAATAATCTGCGATCACGGCTGTTGAAGCGTGGCGGCGGTGAGCTGTTCCGAAGGCGTCGTTTACATAGACGTCGGCATAGCTTGCAAGAGTTTTGGCGAACTCTTTCTGGCGTTCTTTCATCTCTTTTTTTGCAGCGTCATAGCCGGGGTCTGCTTTGTCTATTCCTGTGGGTTTGCCTTCCTCTTCAGGATAGAAGCGAAGGTTTTCGAGGAGCAACACTTCTCCGGGTTTGAGGTCTTTGGCTGCTTCCTGGGCGCTCATGCAGTCGGGAGCGAACTTAACATCGCAACCAAGTGCCTGAGCCACAGCTTCGCGGATCTGTGCAAGGCTGAGCTTTGTGTTGACTTTGCCTTTTGGTTTGCCCATGTGAGACATCAAGATGAGTGAACCTCCGTCACTGAGTATTTTCTTGAGTGTGGGGAGGGCACCGCGGATACGGGTGTCGTCTGTAATGTTGCCATTCTCATCCAGGGGCACATTGAAATCTACCCTGACGATGGCTTTTTTGCCGTTAAAATTGAAATTTTCGATTTTAGCCATTTTTCTATATATTGGGTTATTGAATTTTATTTTATGATCCTTATGTCTTGCGACCGTATACGGGTGATTGTAGGTTTGACAACCGTAATCGCCAACTGCAAAATTAATAAAAATAACAAAGTTGAGCAAATTAAAATTTGTTAGCGACACATTAATAAGGTTAATTTGCTCAACTTTTATTAATTTTGAGATGAAATTGATTAATATTGGTATAAGATGCAAGCTGTTGACAAACTTTCTGAGTTATATCGTGATTATTGTGGCGTGAATCCGGATTCTGTCACGCCTCTGCCAGGTGCCGGCTCCGGCAGGAGATATTTCAGGCTTTCGGGTAGGCGGATGATGCAGGATGAGGTAGCTACATTTAGCTGTATCGGGGTTGAGGGAGATAACCTGCGGGATTGTCGTGCATTCATTAACCTTGCAGATGTTTTTTCGGATCAAGGCATTCCGGTTCCTAAGGTGTATGCCCGTTCCGGTGGTCACATGTATTATATACAGCAGGATCTTGGAGACGTGTCGCTTTTTGACATGTTGCGTCTTGAAAGTGCCGGCGGCGGTAAGTGCTCAAACTTGGAATCGGACATCATGAAGACGATTACTGAACTTGTGAAGATGCAAAGCGTGGATCCTTCCCTGTGGATAGACCTGGTAGAGTACGCTCCTTTCTCACATCGTCAGGCAATGTGGGATCTCAATTATTTCAAATATGAATATTTGCGTCCGTCTGCCGTGGATTTCGATGAGGATTTGCTTGAGGATGATTTCGATGCGTTTGCCGGAGATCTATGTGAAGATAACGGTATGGCTTACGGGTTTATGTATCGGGATTTTCAGAGCCGGAATGTCATGTTTCATGATTCGAAACCATATTTTATTGATTTCCAGGGCGGCAGGCTCGGTCCGGGAATTTATGACGTGATTTCGTTTTTATGGCAGGCGAAAGCCGGGTTTGCCGACGATTTCCGAAACCGGATGCTTGAGCACTATTTTGAAGAGCGGAGCAGACTCTTGAGCGAAGTCCGGGACTCGGACAAGGAGAGGAAACTGGTTTGCCGCTTTGCCTTGTTCCGAACCCTTCAGGTGTTGGGGGCGTATGGACTTCGTGGTCTTGTGGAGCGGAAGGCTCATTTTATTGAAAGTATTCCTGCCGCGTTGTCTAACCTTAAAGATCTGATAGACGCCGGAGCTGCAGACTCTTATCCTGAATTGAGAAGCGTGTGAGTTGAAAAATGTCAAGATGACAAGAAAGA
>CAMYSW010000278.1:0-3991 GCA_947297425.1 uncultured Porphyromonadaceae bacterium | reverse complement strand
ATTAGGATCTTATGGCTCTGGGTCGGGGGAATATGACACAAGTATAAAAGATTGCATTATAGATGAACGGAATGGTGTGATATATCTGTTGCCGTTTGTGGAACCGAAAATTTTGAAATATGATTTTTCCGGTCGATACGTTGGAAAAATTGAACTGCCATCTTGGATAAACAAGGGCAAGATGTACTTGCGGTCAGACTCCATTTTATCGGTATTCCATATAGCGCTTAAGGATCGTGATGAGGTTAAATTCAATGGTGCAAACATTAATCTCAATAATGATAGCATACAGTATGTGTATGTGGGTCAGCTTGCCACGAAATTAGTGTCAAATGGTGCAAAACAAGGGCTTGAGAACGAGGTCTGGTCATACCGATCTGCTCCGGATTTCCCGATTTCGTTGACTTATTCCGACACTTTATATCATTTTAATCAGGAAAATAATCAAATAAAGGCCCGGTTTACTTTCAAGATAGACTTGGAGGCTGAGAAGAATGAGGTTTCTTACTTCATTTTGAATGAAATCCCCGACTATTACGTAGTATATATGATTGGGAAGGCTAAAGACGTGATTGTGGACAAAAAGGCCCACAAAGCATTCAAAGCTAACTTCGTAGATGATTATATGGGTAATAGGCAGTCAACTTTGAAAGTGCAAGACGGTTATTTTTGGGCGAATTATGAGCCTATCGAGTTTATAGAGTTGATAAATTCGATTATTAACGATGGATGTACTCCTGCTCAAAAAGCGTATTTCGAGTCACTGCTTTCTGAAATAGACGAAGATGATAATGATATTTTATTGTTAGGAAAACTAAAGTAAATCCACATCAGATACCAATTTGTTGAAAATTAGAGTCGTCAAGCTCAAAATAATCCGGGCTGTGCTTGGCCGATACGGTGCTTAGAAGATCTTGTCGCTCCACAGACTGCAAATCTTCGGATACAAGACCCTGAAATCGCTCCGATCCACCTTCAATAACTCGCTAATTTTGATCTTCTCAGGCCTGCGTTTTGTACTCGCAAAGTTACACAATCTATTTGCCCCATGCAAGGAGATAAACAAAATTCTTGAATGATTTGTTTCTAATATTGGAAACTTTTATTATTTTTGCGAACGATATGACAAGCAAATTTGATGAAATAGGTTCGCTATTTTTGAAGCGACGTAAGGAACTCGGCCTCACTCAGCAGCAGTTGGGAGAGAAGGTCGGTGTGACAAAATCGGAGATATCCAAAATAGAGAACGGACGAGGAATCACTTTCTCGACCATAAACAAACTATCAGAAGCATTAGATGTATCAGCACAAATAGAGTTAAAGCCGACTGCTGAGGTTTCCATGAATATGATTCATTACATTGTGATGAGTATGGGGCTGTTTGCACGACAGTTTAAGCTAACAAAGAAAGAGGCATGTAATTATCTATCACGATTCAAAGGGCTGGAGTTCTCGATAGATAATTATGAAGTGGAACATCAGCTGTCTATGCAGGACTGTGTGGATGATATGGCTGCTATATGTCTTAAAAACGGGGGAGCGCTATCATGAGGCTATACCATGGTTCCAATCAACCGATAGAAAGAATTGACCAGACAAAAGGCCGTAAATACAAGGACTTTGGACAAGGATTTTATACGACTCATCTTCCACAGCAAGCCAAAGAATGGTCAAGAACCATCACTAATCGCTACGGAGGAATCCCGACCGTAACCGAATATGAATTTGACCTGGATAAGGCTATTGCAGCCGGACTAAATGTGAAGATTTTCGAGGTCGCTGACCGAGAATGGGCACTTTTCGTTATGGCAAATCGCAACAGGGTCGGCAGGGAGTTTCATCATGATTATGACATCGTAATCGGTCCGGTAGCTGATGATGATATGGCACGTCTTTTCGGACTTTACGATATGAAAATTATAGACCTCGAGGCTGTTGTGGCAGGTCTTATTTACAAAGATCTAAACTCTCAATATTTCTTTGCAACCGAACGTGCTCTTGATTATCTTGTGAAACTATGAAGCAGACAGACAACAACTTTGAATTTCTGGTTGAATATATCACCGCCAAAGTAGTAGAGTGGATGATGAAAGACCAAGGCATAGGTCTTGAAGAAGCATTGGTGCAGTTTCATAATACCGAGACTTTTGAAAAGCTATGCGGTTACAAAACAGCTCTTTACATCGAAAGTCCGGCATACGTTTATGAAACCTTCTTGGACGAATTTCGACAAGGCACTATCCGCAATCTCACCGACTAAGAAGTCTGCGAAATTAAGATTCGTTTGAAAAAGTGTGGCAATCCTTCGCTTATTCGTTGGAAAAAGTGACATGGAGGTTTGTTGATTCGATCGAAAAAGTGTAGCCCTTGTTCAGCTAAATTTGAGAATCTATGCTTAAAAAGAATTCAATCAGTCTTCAGCGTATTCGTAGTAGATATCCCATAATGTATCGGGAAAGCCATATCCACAACATTCCACTGATTTAATCATACGTTGCATACGGAGACTGTAATCTGATATCAATCCATTGGAAGATATGAATTTGACTGCTTTGTTGAAATTGTTTTCAAGAGCGGTGTAAAAAGGCTCGTCGTAATCGCCATATTGAGCAGTCAGGCTACATCCTTGTTCTACATAATAGAGCATCAAATCTGCAATAGCATGAGGATCTGGTATGAGTTTCTTGAACGCGGTTATCAGTTTATTGCATTCTCTGAAGCTTGGATCTTTAGGCCAGTCATTCCGTCCGTAGAATTGGCTGCGGATTGCTTTTTTGTACTTTTCAAGTTCTGCATCGCTATTGGGTGCAAGATAGAACTCAAGCCAAGCATTGGCTTCCTTGCTTGCGTCGTATAACTGGAGCATGATATCAACAACCTGTTCTTTTGAAAGAGTCGATAACAGTTTCTTCAATTTAGCTTTAGACATTTCATTACGGTTTTATTAGGTGATATTATTCGGATATTCTGTTGAAGCGGCTTATCCGTTCGTTTACGATGCGGACGTAATTGCGTCTCATCTTTTCTGAAAGAAAACTTTTTCTCCAACGTTTCGGAACTCGTCAATGTCAAACCCGAGTATAGGATTCACTTTAGACCTTCCGAAAAGAGATTTAGCGGCCTTGTGGCTGTATGTATCGAATCCCTCTATGAGAGAAGACGGGCAGTTTCTAATTTCAATCATTATTTATCCTCCTTATATTTACGGCTCCTATGAAATCTCTGTCGGCCATTGTTTCAAGTAGTCCGAAAAAGTCATTTTCGTCAATCTTCAGGACGCGGCATATAACGCGACGGTTGGCTCCCTCAGGAAGCATATTTGAGAAAAAAGGGAATAGATGTTCAGAACTATATGCTGTGACTTTCTTTGGTAAAGTTGCCGATATTGGTGGCATGGCAGATTTGAGATATTCCTCATCATATTGGAAAGAATACCCGGTTCCGGGATGATGTTCTGAAAGAATCCCGGCCTTTATATCATTGAAATAAACTTCAAGCTGTTTCATACTGTCTGCCTTATGCGATATTCAATCTCAATGCCGAGTACATCAAGAATCTTCTTTACGGTGTTGAGCGCGGGATTACCCTTGCCACGCTCAATGTCCTTGATCGTGGCAAGCCCGACTTGCGCCATCTCCGCAAGATCCTGTTGGGTCAGAGAAAGGATTTCTCGTCGCTCTTTCATTATATCTTTTAGTTCCATAGTCTGACATAATAAACTTTTGCGCAAAAATAAGAATAATTCTTAATGTCATCAAATAAAAGTATGATAAGCTGTACTTATTGAACGATTAAGTCTATCTGTGAACATCATCAAGCATAAGAGTCTAATATAGTAAACCAATAAAGTAATTCATGAAATAGTTACCAGATCGTCCATTAAAATATAAATAATGTTGGGTTGTGTATGTAAAGTCTGCCCTTGTAGATAACTGCCGCATAGGGCGGAAACACCGATAAATAAGTTCCTTTTATTCATGATATTCTTTTT
>CAMYSW010000277.1:0-3995 GCA_947297425.1 uncultured Porphyromonadaceae bacterium | reverse complement strand
GACATTTACTTTCCGGCACACGCGGATTTGCAGGAGAGCTTGGACATGTCCTGGTTAAGGGGCGTGGAAACCGGTTGTGCGGATGTGGGAGATATGACTGTCTGGAAACTTATTGTTCGGCAAAGGGAGTTGTGCGAACTGCCCGTGAAATGCTTGAAATGAGTAATGAAGCTTCTGAACTCCGAGATATACCCGACGGGTCGTTGACAGCCAAGGTTATTTGCGATGCGGCACGCCGTGGTGACAAGATCGCCAAGGAGGTTTATGATTTTACCGGCAGGATGCTCGGTGAGGCTTGTGCCAATTTTGCCGCCTATACGGATCCGGAAGCGTTTATCTTGTTTGGAGGTGTTGCAAAGGCGGGAGACCTTATCACTAAACCGATGCGGGAGGCGATGGAAGAAAACATGTTGCATCTTTATAAAGACAGGGTTGAAATCCTATTCTCATCGCTTAGTGATGCAGAGGCGGCTCTTCTCGGCGCGTCGGCTCTCGCGTGGGATATGTCGGAAAATTAGTGGAAAATTATTTGCAAAATTACGTTTATATTGGTAATTTTGCATTTACGGACAAGATTGTCTTTTTTTGAATCTGTAATTTTAGATGTTATGAAAAAGCCGGATCGTTTACTCGCAGAGAAACTGCTGCAGATAAGTGCAATCAAGTTACAGCCGGAAAGCCCTTTCATGTGGGGTTCGGGCTGGAATTCGCCAATATACACCGAGAATCCACGTCTACTTTCATATCCGGATATCCGGAATCTTATCAAGATAGAGATGGCGAAAGAGGTTATAGAGCACTTCCCGGATTTAGATGCGATAGCGAGCGTGTCGACGGGTGCTATACCTATGGGTGCGATTGTGGCTGATGCGTTGGGCGTTCCGTTCCTTTTCGTGCGTTCCACTCCCAAAGACCATGGCTTGGAAAACCTTATCGAGGGTAATCTCAAGCCCGGTCAGAAAGTGGTGCTTATAGATGACTTGATTTCCACCGGGGCAAGTTCTGTGAAGGCATCGGAGGTTATCCGTCTTGCAGGTGGAGACGTGTTGGGACTAACTGCTGTTTTCAACTATGAGTTCCCGATTGCCGTGAAGCGTCTGCGTGATGAAAATATCACGTTGATATCATTGGTGAATTATTCATCCATGCTTGAGGTGGCGCTTGAAACGGAATATATCCGTCCTGAGGACATAGATACACTTCAGGAATGGCGTAAGGATCCTGCTAATTGGGTCCCCGGTGTAAAAGAATGAATTAATAATTATGGCAACATACAGAAGTGAAGATGTTACTCTCGGTGCTCCTGCCGAGGCTGTTTTCCTTAAACTGAATAACCTTCAGGGGCTTGGAGACATGATCAAGAATGCTCCTGCCGATCAAATACCGGCAGACAAGCGTGATATGCTTGAGAAGATAGAGGTGTCGCAGGATACCATATCTTTCCCTGCTGGTCCTATGGGTGCGATTACTCTGCGCAAGACGGAGAGTGTCAATCCGTCTCTTATACGTCTGGAGGGGGAGGGGACTCCGGTTCCTATGTCGCTGAGTCTTCATATTGTTCCAATGGGTGAGGTTGCAAGCACGGCATCGGTAGAGATTGATATTCAGATTCCGGCGATGCTTAAACCTATGGTTAGCGGACCTCTTAACAAGATGACATCGGAGTTTGCCAACATGCTGAGGGCTATACCATTCAATTAATAATCTGTTTTGAGAATATTTAAGGCAGTATTGGCTGCCATATCCCTGCCTGTTATCTTCTGTCTGTCGGGATGCAATTCAATAGATGACGAGAAGATACCGGCGATGCCGGTGAGCATTAATTTATCGGATGCCGGACTCTGGAACACGTATGGCGTGTCAGGGTTCGGTCTGTTCCGTTATTTCATACCGCAGTTGAATGAACCTTCCGGTTATCGCTATACCGCCAATACCGCTACAGGTTTTGGCGGGGTTCTCCTTATCGGCGGGATGGATCCTTTCTCAACGGAGACTAACGTCCCTTTGGCTTATGACCTTTCTTGCCCCATTGAATGCGACCCCAACATACGAGTAGCTGTTGACGCATCCACATTCGAGGCAATCTGCGGCAAATGCGGCTCACATTATGATGTCACGATGCAGGGCGGCGCTCCCGTATCCGGTCCTGCCGCCGAAGGGAAACATAAATACGGACTTACGCGCTATCAATGTCTGCAATCCACGGCAGGCGGTTATATGATAACAAGATAACTGACGCCATGGGAATTCTCGAAGGGATATTATACACTATGTGGCGGGGACTCGCTATCGGCATCATAATTTCAGCGCCAATGGGTCCTGTGGGCATATTGTGTGTGCAGCGAACTCTCGACAAGGGACGTAAAACCGGTCTCTATACCGGTCTCGGGGCTGCCATATCAGATCTCCTTTATTGTTTGCTCACCGGTTTCGGACTTTCTTTCATCGAAGAGTTCCTTGAGCGTAACAGTAACATCATCCAGCTTGTCGGGAGTCTGGTTCTAATAGGTTTCGGTGTATATCTTTTCAAGTCTAATCCGTCACGCAAGTTGAAGAAGCCAGCCGAACAACGGATTCCTGCAGGACGCAATATATTGAACGGTTTCCTTTTCACAGTTTCAAATCCTTTGATAATATTTCTGATCATAGGATTATTTGCGAGGTTCAATTTCCTCATGCCCGATATTAAATTCTATCATTATATAATAGGTTTTATTTTTATTTTCCTGGGTGCTTTGTTATGGTGGTATCTTGTCACTTTCTTTGTAGATAAGGTTCGCGCTCATTTCAATTTGCGTTCTATGTGGTTGATAAATAAAATCATAGGCAGTGTCATTTTCCTATTTGCAATAGTTGGTATAATAACTGCTGTTACTGGGCTTGCGTCCGCTTCCCGACCTGTTGTGGAAATGAATAAGCACCGGGGGTTCGTCTCCTTTACAAATGCTACGGATTCAACGTTGATAGTAAGAAACGGAGGTTGCGGTATAGTGTATGATATGATGGCGGTGGGTGATGGAGAAGATATTCAGTGGCGATTCAGGGCTGCAAACCTTCATGCGGAGCAAGGAAAGAAATATAAGTTTGAGGATGAATCCGGCGGGTTTTCAAGTAGCTCATTTCCGGCTTGGGGCATAGTGCTTAAAGGCAAGGAGACATCGGTTATATCATTCAAGACATGTGATGACAGGTTTGACGAAACGTATATGTCCCCGCATGTGGAAATGACAGTGAAAATCGGAGAAAAGATTTGCGAGCGCAAGAAAATTTTCTCCGATTTTAATTTATATGAAAGTGAGAATGCATTTCAGGTCAATGTAGATAAACATGGTTGGAAACTTAGAGGCGGAAACAGAAGTTATAAACCATTGGCGGAGTATTATTGTCCCGACTTTAGGGTGGACAGCGTAGGGTATGCAGTGTGGCAGGGTGGTGCCCTGAGTATTGACAACATATCGTTGAAGATATCGGGAGTGGCTGAGCATTCCCGTATTTCTCAATATGCGGATATTGAAGATTTGAAAAGTTATCTGAAGCGATCTTCCGATCCCATGGAAGGAATTTGGATGATATTTGATAGGATGTTGGAAGAAGACCGTCTGAGATTGGGAGGTGACTACCGGTTGGCTTTTGTCAAGACACATGAAGGATATGACATTATATATGTCGACGGAGCATTGAAAAATCCTAATGCGTGGAAATGCGGCACGATAAAAGGCCGACTTGTTGCCGGCCCTTTTGATGATGTGTATAATATTGAATGGATAGGAGTGTCGGGAGAAAAAATAGAGGGAGCTAAAGCCCAGTATGAAGATCCGTTGCTGAGGATCATTTTTCCCGATCACTCTTCCGAAATAAGGTTGCGCAAAGTCACTTCTGCTCTTTGATGCCCAACAGGATATAGAGTCCGTGTGCATTAAGGATGTCGTATAGTTCTCCTGCGGAGAGTTCTACCTGAATTGTTCCTTCTGAATATGGTGCTATCTGGTAGGGAT
>CAMYSW010000276.1:0-4011 GCA_947297425.1 uncultured Porphyromonadaceae bacterium | reverse complement strand
GTTGCAAAGTTACAACCTTTTTTATTCCTGTGCAAATATTTTTGAAACTTTTTTCCAAACATACAGAACCTGACCGGACCAACAGACTGGCAGACACGGCATTAATGACGAAATATTTTTTCAACTTTTTTTAAGGCACGAAAAAACAAGAACGGCTATTCAAGATAAAAGGGGGCAACCTGATTGGTTTGCCCCCTTGATATACATATCGGATATACCCAAATATTTTACTTCCGTCTACGGCGGACAGATTTCGTTGCCGAAGAATTTGGTTGGTTAGACTTAGATGAAGATTTCACTTTTGCCGATTTCGATTTTTTTGAAGTGGAAGTCCTTTTTCTTGTACGTGCACTTGATTTCTTTACTGATTTATTAGCATCAACCATAGTCCTGCCCGGTATCGTATCACCGGCAGCAATAGCTTTGGCAACCTCCTCCTCCCTTTCTTTCTGAGCAAGGAACTCTTCACGTGAGGGAACCCACAAGTCTTTACCATAATTCTTAAGCCTATTATCTATACTGTCCTGTGCATGTTTGCGCATATCTTCATCAGGATACATCTGTGCCATTGACAAATTCCGGAGATTACGTGTCTTATAAATCTCTCCGTCATACATTCCAAGAGAAAAATAGTCATCAAGACTATATTGAGGAATATTATTGTCATCACTCACAAACACGTATTGGTGTGCAAGGAACGGACGGAGGGTATCAAACTTTACCCAAAACATCGGATATTTTGCTTCTCCTCCAAAATCGCCATTGCGTGTCATCACTGGACATATTGCCTCTACCCGCGTTTTCATACGATTCGAACGGCGATCAAATTCCCACTTTTCTATTATATAATAGTTGAGCACCTGACCGGTAGGCATGTCTGCCTCCTCAATATGATACTTCGGATTTTTTGCAGTAGAACCTTTTGCCTCGGTGTAATAAATGCCAAAACGGTCGAGCATCTCTCCCACTTTTACTTTATATTGATCTGTAAAAACCTCGCGACCGTCAAGATATTCATAAGCAGGAATACGACCGTCTATTACCGCACCTAATATGACACGCAAAAGATTCTCACGTCCTTCAATTGCATCCTCGGGATAATAAAGAGGCGCATTTTCCGCTTTTTTCAAATCAAGTTCACGATATATCTCGCGCATGTAAGACAGATCTGCATCGTGAGTATCCTTCTTTTCATAGAAAGATTGCATACGGTCTGTGACACCAACTGTCTTTTCCGTCTTTTTCTTATCACGTTCCGAACGCTTACGGATCACACCTCCGGTTTCAACCTGCGCCGAAACTCCGATTGCCATAGCACCGACGAAGATAAAGAGGATAATTTTTCTATATATTTTCATCTTTGTAACATTCATATCAAAGAATTAATTGAGCGCCACTTCCATTGGCGATATGTCACGAGTTATACCGTCAGGTCCTTTTGCTTTAATATTCGATATAAAAAAGGTTTTGCCTGCCTTAAGCCTACGGAACTGGTCACGCTGACGGGAAGAGAATCGCGAACCGTCTGAAAGCTCCGGAATCGCATTCCCCATCTGATCCAAAAACACAGTTGAAAAAGACACTACCGAATATGAAACATTGAGTATGTCATCGTCAATCGCAGCTCCGAGACCCTCGGCACCCATAAGCGCACCTTTTGATATCCGTTTCGGGGTGCCTTTATAATGAAGCACATTACCACCGGCATCCTTGACTGCCAGATAAGGCGAAGGATCCGGCAATTTCCGCACCCTGAAAGTCATGGAACCGACAGTCTGCGAGCGCCCGTCAATATTAGCAGATACAGATATTATCGCCTCACTGCCAACTTTACCGGTATTTGCAATCCAATGATCGCCATTGCGCGTAAGCGTCCCGTTGGTCATAGTTGCCTGCACTGCCGTCATTGGCACTCCGGGCACTGAAATGCTTATCGGATTCGCAATTCCGGCATAGAGCACATTCATCATGGTTGGCGAAATAGTAGCCATAGGCTCCATGACCGTATATGAAGATTTGAAAGGACGCCGATCAGTAGACCCGTCAGCCCTGGGCACTTCTATATAACCGGAAAAGTCATGTGTGCCTACACTGCCGGCAACAAACTCATACAGTCCATTCGAGTTATTAAGTTTGGCTCCATTCACAAATATCTCCGGACGTTGTGTGGTATCAATTGCCGCAAGAACTATATTTGCCGAATATTTACCACCGCGCATAATCATGTTTGATGTAGGTATCACATAAGCATTAAGCTCATTGACGCGCACATCACCCATATCAACCGAAGTTATCAAACTTGAAAGTGCCTCCGATTCTGCCTGACGAATATCGTTCTGAACTTTTGTGAGCAACGTAACGGCGGCAACCGCCGGCATATTTTCGAACATTTTCTGTTCCCAGGAAGTGGGACCACCGGAACGTGAAGTCACTTTTGTTGAAAGCATCTCCTCCACCGCCTTCCGTTTTTCAGAATCAAGAATCATTGTCACCACATAATTGCGATATTCGTCAATACTCCCGCGCAGCGACCGCCCCTTATTAGTGGTAGGATTGAGCATGACTACAGAAGAAGCCTCAAGATCGTCATTATTCAAAATGTCGGTATATTTTCCATCAGCGCCATCGGCTGCCTTGGCTATCGCAATTTTCAATTCCTCAATTAAAGAATACATCTTGTCGGAGCGCTTATGAAGCTCAACACCCTGCTCATACCATTTCCCTGCTTTTTCAGGATTCTGGTTATAAAGATTTTCAAGATGGGAGAACTGCACTCCATTTCGTGCAGTTATATTCAGATTGGTGCGGTGAATGCCATCCTGCACTTGACTGAATCCATTGAGCACATCACTCGACACATTCAGTGCAAGCATGGCTGTCAGAACGATATACATCAAGTTTATCATCCTCTGCCTCGGCGACATCCTCGCCACATTATTACCACCACCTGCCATTTTAATATAGTAGTTTGAAATTAATTAACTCGGATCTTCATCCGAAGTGAAAGGGTTTGTAGCCGTAGCTCCCATCATCGGATTCTGCATATTGATGGTCATAGCCGTGATCATCTTTTCATATACGGCATTGAGTTGACGCATATACCGAGCCATCTTCTCCGTCTCCTCACAATAACGAGTGGATTCGTTTGCCGACTTCTCATACATGTCTCGAATATCTTTCAAGCCACGGTTAACATGATCTATGGTTTCAAGTTGTGAGGATATACTTTTCAACTGAATTTCATAAATTGTATTAAGTCCGGCAACATTCCGGTTCAAGTCTTGCATATGTTCTGAATAGGTCTCATTTAGCTTTGCCATCTGCTCGGCTATTGCCTTCATCTGCGAAACATACTCACCGGACACCTCTGCAAAATCTGTCACTTTAGGCAATTCAGTCATATCCGGAGCGGCAACTGTCACGGGAGAAGGCAATGGTGTCACCCCAACTGCATCGCCCGGGATTATTGACCCGGATTGAACTCCACCGGCTATAACAACCCCTTGATTAGAAGAAAACTCGGGACGATCCTCTTCTTTCTTGGAATCAAGCACCGGAAATACCTCTTCCCATGCATATTCCTTAGGTGGACGGTCAAAAGCCGTCAGAATAAACATGGCAATCTCCGTGCCCATACCTATACAGAGCAACAAACTGCCACCGGGGAGATGAAGAATCTTGAAGAGAGCACCCCAGATCACGATGGCTGCACCGATAGAATATGCGAAATTAAAAAATCGCTGACCTTTTTCGCCGTGAAGGAAACGCTCTATCACATTGGCGTATTTACGTATCTTGACCATACTTTCAATTAATGTAACGAAGGAGATATGACCATCTCCGGGTTCGGGTTATTTTTTCTTTTTCTGTGTGCCTTTTGCAAACCCTATCTGCGAACGGACACAACGGAAACCTATATAAGAGCGCTGCTCATTCTGATATTCCCACATACGAAGATCCGAGCGGATGTTGCGCGCAACATCTTACCAACAACCCCCCCACACAAACAAT
>CAMYSW010000275.1:0-4015 GCA_947297425.1 uncultured Porphyromonadaceae bacterium | reverse complement strand
TCTGCGCAAGCTCGCTTATCCTATCCAGAAGAAATCCACCGGCTTCTATGTGCTGGTAGAGTTCAAGGGTGAGCCCACTATCGTTAAGAAACTTGAGACTGCTTTCCGTCGTGACGAGCGCGTTATCCGCTTCTTGACTTTCCGTCTTGACAAATACGCAACTGAGTACGCAGAAAAGCGTCGTAACTTGAGAGCAAACAAAGCAAGTGAGAAACCCGCAGAGGCTGAGGCTAAAGCAGAAGTAAAGGAGGCATAATCATGGCAGCAAACAACGAAATCCGTTATCTCACCCCCCTTACGGTAGATACTAAGAAGAAAAAATACTGCCGTTTCAAACGTAGCGGTATCAAATATATCGATTACAAGGATCCTGAGTTCTTGAAGAAATTCCTTAACGAACAAGGTAAGATACTTCCCCGTCGCATCACAGGAACTTCTCTCAAGTTCCAGAGAAGAGTGGCTCAGGCAGTGAAACGTGCCCGCCATCTTGCTCTCCTTCCCTATGTGACCGACTTGATGAAATAATCATTTTTCTAACCTGATAAAAGCAACACACAATGAAAGTAATACTCAAAGAGAATGTAGCCAGTTTAGGTTATAAGGATGATGTGGTTGAGGTAAAAGCCGGTTATGGCCGCAATTATCTCATTCCCCAGGGTCTCGCTATCGTAGCTTCTACGGCAGCTCTCAAGCAGCTTGCTGAAAACCAGAGACAGCGCGCTCATAAGCTTGCCAAGATCCTTGAAGAGGCTCAGGCTGCAGCTGCTGCAATAGAGGGCGTAAAACTTACAATTACAGCAAAGACAAGCGCTGCGGGCACTATCTTCGGTTCAGTAGGCGCGGCTCAGATTTCAGAGGCTCTTGCGAAACTCGGTCATGAGATCGACCGTAAGATCATCAACCTTAAAGATGCCATCAAGGTTGTAGGTGTTTATACTGCAACTGTTAAGTTCCACAAAGAAGTGGAGCAGGAAATCGAGGTTGAGGTTGTAGCTGAAGAAGAGGACAAATAATAACTCAAGCTCTATAAATAAAAATCCCATCCGGAAAGTTCCGGATGGGATTTTTATTTATAGCCTCCAATGTTTTTAACCTGATATCGCAGTTTTTATGGGTCTTTTAAGGGTTTAAAATTTGTTTCTACGGTCAAATTGATTATCTTTGCAAGTTGAAGAAATCCGCTTAGCGACTTCTGAGTGTGTTATACGCACATTAATTTTTGTTACTTACTTATAATAAACAATATATAGTATGAAATTCAACGTAGAGGGAAAGACTTTCCAGCAGCAGCTTTCAGCTGTGAGTAAAGTGATCAATGCAAAAAATGCATTGTCCATTCTTGACAACTTTCTGCTTAAGGTGGATGGAGACCGTTTGAGCATAACCGGCAGCGACCAGGAGAATGTAATGACGGCATATATGACTATCACTGAAAGCGAAGGAGACGGAGCTATTGCTGTTTCTGCAAAGCGACTTCTGGAAATCACCAAGGAGATATCAAGCCAGCCCCTTACGTTTTATATAAACGACGAAACAAAGGAGATTGACATCCGTTTCCTTAACGGTCATTTCAACTTTATGGGTGTGGATGCGAGCGAATATCCCTCACGCCGTAATCCCGAGGATGATCACAAAACGATGATGCTTCCAGCCTCTATGGTGCAGAAAGGTATTGAAAATACCCTATTTGCCGTCAGCGCCGATACGGTGCGCCCTATAATGACCGGTATATACTGGGACATACATGAGAATGATGTCACTTTTGTAAGTTCGGATACGCATAAGCTGGTCAGGTACATTAATTCTGAATCAGCCCCTGGTTTTACAGGTTCGTTCATACTTCCCTCCAAGCCTGCAAATATTCTGAAAGGTATCATAGGGAAAGATGATGCTGATATAAAAGTGGTTTTCGACTCGAAAGGCGCTACTTTTGAGCTTGGAGACTATCTTCTTTCCTGTCTGTTTATCAATGGCAATTATCCCAATTATAATCGTGTCATACCTCAGGAGAATCCCTTTGAGATGACTATCGACAGGGTTTCATTGCTCACTGCATTACGCCGAGTGTCGATCTTTGCCGCCAAAAGTTCCAATCTTGTGGTTCTCGATATCCAACCTAATGAAGTTATCCTGCATGCTCAGGATCTTGACTATGGCACTTCGGCTGAAGAGCGCGTCAGCTGCAGTTATGAAGGAAATTCAATGACCATAGGTTTCAACGGGCAGTTTATGATTGAGATTCTAAACAATCTTCATGATGACTCCGTGGTTTTCAAACTCTCTGATCCGGGACGTCCCGGAATATACACTCCCTTGCAGCAGAAAGAGTCGGAAGACGTGGTAATCATCCAGATGCCAATGCAGGTGCTTTAGAGGCTTTAGGCTTTAGGTTTGAATGAGAAGTGAATAAAAAATAATGGCAGTTAAACTGAATCTTAAGAAGCCGTTGATCTTTTTTGATCTGGAGACAACAGGCACCAATATAACACAGGACCGTATCGTAGAATTTAGCTATATAAAGGTTTTTCCTGACGGTCATACAGAATCCAAGACACGCCGGCTTAATCCAGGCATGCCGATACCGGCTTCGGCAACCGCCGTGCATCATATCACCGACGAGATGGTCAAGGACGAACCTTCGTTCCGTCAGGTGTCGAAAGCTTTGCTCGAAATTTTTGACGGTTGTGATATTGCCGGTTATAACAGCAACAAGTTTGATGTTCCGCTCCTCATAGAGGAGTTCGGTCGTGCCGGACTGAATTTTGAAGTGGCGGGACGCAACTTTATTGATGTGCAGAATATATTCCATAAGATGGAACAGCGCACTCTTGTGGCTGCTTATAAGTTTTATTGCGGAAGAAATCTTGAAGATGCTCATTCCGCGCTTGCCGATACGCAGGCAACTTATGAAGTCCTTCTCGGTCAGCTTGAAAAATATCCTGATCTGGAGAATGACGTAGAGAAGTTGGCGGAATTTTCAAAATCCGGCAGATGTGTGGATCTTTCAGCGAGGATCGTGCTTAACGATAACGATGAGCCTGTGTTCAATTTCGGTAAACACAAGGGGCATTCTGTCAAGGAGGTGTTCAGGAAAGAGCCTTCGTTTTATACCTGGATGATGCAGGGGGATTTTGCAAAGAACACCAAAGACGTCATTTCCGTTTTATATGCGGAGAGTCGTAAATAAGCAACAAACGTGGAGTCTATAGTTAAAGGGAAACATATAGTTTTGGGAATCACCGGCGGCATCGCTGCCTACAAGTCGGTGACCCTTCTTCGTCTGCTCATAAAGGCAGGGGCGGAAGTGCAGGTTGTCATCACTCCCTCAGGTAAGGAGTTTATTACTCCTGTCACGCTTTCTTCATTGAGTGGTAAGCCGGTAGTAAGCGAGTTTTTTACAGCCAATACCGGTGAGTGGCATAGCCATGTGGATCTTGGGTTGTGGGCGGATTTGATGGTGATTGCTCCGGCAACGGCATCGACCATAGGTAAGATGGCAAACGGAATTGCAGACAATATGCTTGTAACTACGTATTTGTCGGCAAAAGAGCATGTGATGATTGCTCCGGCAATGGATCTCGATATGATGGCTCATCCTTCAACTGTCCGTAATCTTGAGACCCTTGCGGCATATGGTGTTGAGATAATCGAACCGGCGGCGGGAGAGCTTGCAAGCCATCTTATCGGAAAGGGTAGAATGGAGGAACCGGAGGCTATATTCGCACGTATCGAGAAGTATTTCCTTTCACAGAGTGACATGCAAGGGAAACGGGTTGCCATAACTGCCGGTCCGACGTATGAGAAGCTTGATCCAGTCCGCTTTATAGGTAACTATTCGAGTGGTAAGATGGGATTCGCACTTGCGGAAGAGTGTGCTGAAAGAGGTGCTGAAGTCACGTTGATATGCGGTCCCGTATCATTAACTACATCCCATCCGAATATAAGCCGCATCAATGTGGAGAGCGCTATGCAGATGCTTGAAGCTTCAAAAGATGCCTTTGCAAATGCCGATATA
>CAMYSW010000274.1:0-4015 GCA_947297425.1 uncultured Porphyromonadaceae bacterium | reverse complement strand
AACAAGACGGCATACGACCTCTATTACGGTCTCGTGGGCTCGTCGATGGGTAAAAGAGACAGGTGGGGTAGGGTTTGATGGGGATTTGGGGTGGGTTTGGTTTGATGGGTTAAATTTAGAGTATGAAGAGAATATTGATTGCTGTGGGGATAGTGGCGATAGCCTTGACTTCATGTAAGCCTACAGAAAAGAATTATAGGGCGGCGTATGATGCCGCTGTCAGCAAACGGGAGAAAACTAATGAATCGCTTGCTGCTGACGGACTGATTTCCGAAGAGGGACCGCGCATACAGGTGATAGCGGGCGATTCGCTTTATTTCTTGAATGAAAGGCTTAGTGTGGAGGATGGTGCAGAGCCTCTGAAATCATTGAATGTGGCTGTTGCTATGTTCAAGATGAACACGAATGCACGATCAGGTGCTTCCGCGTTGGCGGATAAAGGCTATGATGCCAGTGTGGCTCGCGCTTCCGGCGACAAATGCTATGTCATAGCCGGTAGTTTTGACACCCTTGAAGAAACGCGTGGTTTTATCAAACGTTTCAGAAAGGAGAATAAATCTTATGCATATATAGGTCTTGACGGGCATCCGGTGGTGATCCGGAATTAGACGGCATATGGCTTTATCGAAAAACGCCCCGCATCTAAAATGAATGCGGGGCGTTTCTTATCTTATGTTTGTTGGTCAAAGTATGATCTTCAAAGTATGATCTTAAGTGTTTTGGTCTCTCCGGAAGTTGTGCGGACTATCGCTATGGCGATACCTGTCAGACCTTCGTCAAGACGCAGTTCAGAGCCGTCGGTGGCTGCTAATTTTATGCCGTTGAGATCATAAACTTCGATGCTTTCAGCGTCTTGTGCTGTAACACACCTGTTTGTACGGTCATAAACAATTTCAGAAGTGGAGTCTGCTTCGATTTTATTTACGGATGAAGACGGGTCCACCGTGAAATATATTATCGGTGCTGTCTTCGCCTGTTCCATCCCGTTTTTACCGACATAGAAAATAACGGCTGCATAATTGAGTCCGGGTTCTGCATCCGGGAAATCTATAGAACCTTTTATCTGTGCCGATTCACCGCGATTGAGGATCGGTGTCGGTCCCATTTCTCCGGCTGTTAGTGAATAGCCGGTAAGGTCTCCGTTGAAAATCAGTGTGTAGACTTGTGATCCAAAAAATTCACCGGTGTTTTTAAGGGTTGCTGAGAATGGAATATTTGCGGAACTTGAGGTGACAAACACTGTTTCAAGTTGGCTACCGATAGTTTCCTGACGTGTGGGCGCATTTTCAACGCAATAATCCGAGATTGTGAAACTTGATGTAGAGGGATTCACATTCATGGTCAGGGGTGCGCTCCAGTTATAATACTCAATATTGCTGGCAGATTTAAGGAACTTCAGGGTGTATTGTTTCTGAGATGTTGGTGCAATTGCTCCCTGAAGCAATTCGAAGACAGTGGTAAATTCCTGATCGATCTTTTCACCGGGTTTCAGGCTGAGTGTGATGCCTTCTCCAAGCATCGCTTCCTTATCACCATCTAATAATACCGGGTAGAAACCACCGGAAAGATCAATATTTGAGTTGTTTTCGATTGACAATTTTATACGGCATGCATTTTTATAGAACACCTGCGTCGTGGGTGTGGCGGAAACTATAGACAACTCGGTTTCAGTGAAATTTTCAACTGAACAGCTGTTTCCGTTTTTCGTTACGTATACGAAATTGTACGCTCCGTTGGTTGTGCAAACCGGGGTCCAAGGTGCGTCTGTCTTGTTTGCATCTTGAGTGCAGACGGTTACTTTATATTTTCCGTTAGGTAAAATTGAAGGGATGGTGACTGTTGCATTCCCTTTTATACCTTGATATGAGATATTGTATCCGTTCAAAGTCAGTGCCGGAATGTCAATGTCATTCGAGAAGAGTCTCACATATTGAGGTTTGATTTCAGAATTGTCAACAGATACGATTTCTGCCCCCATTCTTACTTTTACTGCTGAGATTCCTGCATTTACCCAATTGCCGACATTGCCGTTATAATTCAAGGCAAGGCTAATGTTCGATCCGTTTGCCGATGCTGAAAGGTTGCCGAACTGGGTTAGGTAAACGTCTGTTTCTACGGAAGAGGGTTGAATCCCTATTATTATGTCCTGTCTTGAGTTATATCCTCCGCCGGCGCCTCCACCGGTTCCTACAGAGTTAGGGTTGAGGGCGTCAAGGATGAAATATCCGTCTGACATACCTCCCCATCCCCAATTGAAATGGAAATATCCGTTACCGTCATATCCGTCACAGACAAATTCATGACCTACGGATGTTGATTGACCTCCATAAAGAATGGGGCGTCCGGCAGCAAGCTCGTTGTAAACGATTTCGTTCCATTCAGCTGCATTGAAATAGAGGCGTTGCAGGTATTGTATGTTCGGGTTGTATTTGAAATTTTTTGACAGTGATATTGCCGCGTTTATGCTCAATGCTCCCGAGCCGCCCGGTGCATAGTTCATCTTTGCAGCATATCCTGCTGCCTGCATTAGGGTTGCCACGGCGTTTTCCTGTTCGTTGGTGTAGTTATATCCCGAATATGAATCGATCATGTTGTTCCAGTCGAAAGGTTTTTGAGCGAGGTTTATGACCCCTTCTCCCGTACCTCCCGATGGTAATGTTGCAGTGACCCTTCCTGTGCCCACTTCAGGATAATTCCAAAACTTCATTACCTGAGCCATTGCCGTTGCCACGCATCCTGAAGGACATTTTACATTGTTTACGGAAGGACACAGATTATTATATGGAGTTCCTTGATTCCATTTGGTTTCTACGAGCGGAGCAATCTCCTTTTTATTGGCAATGGCGGCACGAGTGGTTTTAATTCCGTTTGCTGATGCATAATCGATTTGTGAGGCATATTCTGATAGCCACCATTCGAGCTGTGGAGGCATGTTGTCGGTGTCGAAACTGCCGGAGTCTGCATATCCGAGCAGGGGAGTGGCTGTATCGTCCGCGCTGACGATCAAATACCCCGACGAAGCCAGACGGTCGAATATGTATACAGCCGGTTCCCCTTTCTGTGTTTGCATTGAGAAGCAAAGCTTCATTGACGCAGCCGATTTCAAAGGCATCTTTAAAGCGCTGCTGCCCTGCACACGTTTTAAAGCCTGCTCCGGAGTGAGTGGGGCGGCAAACATTCCGAGTGTCGCTGCCGACATGATTGCAAGTGATGTAATTCTCTTCATATAGTTTTAATATTTTCTTAATTGATTATATAAAAAAGGAAAGAGCCTTTTTTGTGGCTCTTTCCCTTTTATTGCGAAGGCAAGGGCCTTCTGAAGTCTTAAGATTCTTATAAGTCCACTCCGTCCGGTACGAAATATGATGTATTTCCTTCGCCATCGGCTGCGGATCCATAGGCTACACAGCCCTTGTCGGTCATCCAGGCAAGGTTGAATTCACAGAAGTTGTCCTCCCAGATCAAGCTCCAATAATTCGAGTTTGTAGCAAGATCTGCATTTCCCTGCCAATATGCAACGTCTTTGACCCAAAGTGGAGACGTGCTTCCGTCATTGAAGTTAAGTTCATAGCCGGTCTGGGCTTCAGGAATCCTTACGGGATAGAATGCCATGCCTGTGTTGTCTGTTCCTTTTAGACCCATCTTTGAGAACTTGAGTGAATAACCGTCTTTGAAGGCATTTTTTATGCGGTATAGGTTATTATCTGTAGTGCAGACCTCAAGATCGCATATTCTGGCACCGGGAATAAAATTGTTGGCAGTGAATTGACCGCTGCAGATTTTATTCCAATCGAGACCGGTGAAAGTAACTGTTGCCATAGAACGGGTTGTTCCGTTACCGGCAACACCTGTCACGATAATTGTTCCATGCTGGTCAATGATGGTTGCATCAATATTCTGTGCTCCGACAGCATCAAGTTTAACACCTTCCTCAACCACTTTCTGCATGTATGCATCTGTGCCGTTTTTATTGATGAAGGTGTTTACTTCCTCCTCCGCTTCCACAAGGTAGTAG
>CAMYSW010000273.1:0-4020 GCA_947297425.1 uncultured Porphyromonadaceae bacterium | reverse complement strand
GTAAAGAGCCTTGAGTTGATAGACGCACACCACCCGGTCCAAACACTTTTTCAAGTGGACCGAGTGAAAAATTCATATCGAAAATGTTGAAAGGCTGTTTGTCTTTTTTTTCGTAACTTTCAGAATTGCGCTGCTTGAAATATCCGAACATGTCTTGACGCATCATCAAATTCGAATATTCCTGCGGAGTCAACAAAAAGGGGGTGGTTATATCCTTGTCTCCAAGTCTGGTATGAACAACAAACATTCCTGTCTCCGGATCATAGACCGCTTCTGTTGTGATATTGGACGGAGTGCGTAAATCTGCCGGATATTCACCTGATTTTAGTGGATTGGAATCGGCAACATCCGGCACCGTTTTGCGAACTGTTTTCTGAGAATTGGCGACAAACGACAATAGCAGTGTCGAAAAAAACACTGCAACAAGAAGATATTTCTTTTTGTCGTTTATACGTTTCAACCGCATCAGAGCATTGTAAGAGCCTGCTTAATGGCACGTTCCGTAGTCAGCGTAGGATCCGAAGAAAAAAGTTTCCTGAGAACTTTCTGGCTCTGTTGAGCCGTGAACCCGAGCATCACGAGAGCAGCCATGGAATCATCAAAAGATTCACTTGCCGGCATACTTGTAAGTAACGATTCCGACTCTACTTTTATTTTATCCCTGAGGTCAACAATAATGCGCTGAGCTGTCTTTCCTCCAATGCCTTTCACTCCCTTAAGCTGATGATCATTTCCGGAAGCGATAGCTGATTCCAACTGATCGTCTGTAAGGGAAGAAAGGATAAGCCTGCCCGTATTGGGTCCGACACCGCTTACTCCTATAAGAAGGCGAAACAATTCCCTTGACCTTTTTCTTAAAAAACCGAATAACACATGGGCGTCTTCGCGTATTGACTCATGTATAAAAAGCTTGCATTCCTTCCCTTCTTCAATATTTGGAAAGTCAATGAGAGTAACGTTTACATCATACCCTACTCCATTACATTCTATCACTGCATATGTGGGCGTAACTTCAGCCACGATTCCTTTCAAATAACTAATCATATTGTAAAATTACTAATATTTCGGCTGAAATCATTAAATTTGCATTAAAATATAGCTGAAGTTGTTTAAAAATAAATGGATCAAACTTTCAACTCCCGTCTGCTTGACAATGCAGTCGCTGAACTGGCAAAACTTCCCGGAATCGGACAAAAGACAGCCCTAAGGCTTGCTCTGCATCTTTTACGCCAAGAAAAGAATGTAGCGCTTGATCTTGGCAATTCCATAATCGAAATGAGAGAGAACATCAGATATTGCGAACGTTGTCACAATATCAGTGAAAATGAAATCTGTCCAATATGCAGCGATCACAAAAGAGATCAATCAGTAGTATGCGTTGTAGAAAATGTCAAAGATGTCATAACGGTGGAAGGCACACGAGAGTATCGTGGACTTTATCATGTCCTGGGGGGATTGGTATCTCCGCTTGATGGCATCAGCCCGTCAGATCTTGAGATTGACAGCCTTATAGAGCGGGTTGAGCAAGACGGTATTTCAGAAGTGATTCTCGCTTTGAGTCCCACAATGGAAGGAGACACCACCAATTTTTATATATACAGAAAACTGACACACCTTCCTGTCAAAGTAACCATGCTCGCCAGAGGACTCAGTATCGGAAACGAACTTGAATACACTGACGAACTCACATTAGGAAGGTCAATCCAAAACAGATTACTTTTTTCTGATACATTCCACGACAAATTGTAACAACTGATGATTCTTGAAAGCGAATTGATAAAATTACGGGCGGTTGAACCCCAAGACTCAGAAATGATGTGGCTTGTCGAGTCTGATTCTGAACAATGGATACAAAACGGGATGTCGGCTCCATTTTCACGTCAGAATTTACTTGACTATGCGTTATCTTATGATGCCGACCCATTACGAGCCGGACAGATAAGGCTTATAATAGAGAATAAATCAGACAATAGCATAATCGGTATAGTTGACTTGTTTGAAATTTCCCCAATTCATCGGCACGCATTTATCGGTATATACATCATGCCGGACTTGAGACGCAAAGGCTATGCCCTTGAAGCATTAAAGCTATCAGAGGAATATGCTTTCAAATTATTGAATATACACCACATAGCCGCAAAAATAATGGCAGACAACCAACCGAGTCAAAGGCTGTTTAAAAAAGCCGGATACATATTTCGAGGAGAAATTCCGGACTGGTTTCTTAGTGGAAGCGAATATAAAACTCTCAGCATATATTCGAAATTAATAAAAACTTGAGTTTTTTTACTAACTTCGCATTATAGATCGCAAACCTGACAATAAAAAGCAGGTGGCATTATTCTTAATTGGCATAAGATTTGTCAATAATAAAAATAATATAGAAATTGTTTAAGATAAAAGCTAAGATTGGATATAGAAAATAACAGCTTAATATGCAAAATAATAAAAATATTTTTAATGTAATTATTGATGCCATCCAAGACAAAAAAGGATGTGGCATTAAAATTGTTGATTTTGAACAGATAGAGACTGCACCGGCGTCAAAATTCGTAATTTGCCAAGGGCGCAGCACCTCACAGGTATCGGCAATTGCTGACAGAATACGGGAAGATGTCCAAAAACAAGTCGGCATTAAACCATATAATTATGATGGCTATAGAAATTCGCAATGGATAATAATTGACTATGGCAATATAATGGTTCACGTTTTCCTACCTGAATTTCGTGAGTTTTACAATCTTGAGGAGCTATGGAGTGACGCGGGCATAACCGAAATTGCCGATCTTGACTAACAGTTGCATCGGCAACCTCCGAAATATTATAAATTTGAAAATCAATAAACTATGAATATGTTTCAGCCCAATAAAGGACTAAAGCCGGGGAACCGCAACAAGCGTCCATTATTCAATATGTATTGGATGTATGCCCTGATTATATTATGCATATTCGGTCTCTACTACTTCCAGGATAACACACAGACCAAAGAGGTAGACTGGACCGACTTTGAAAAATATGCACTTGCGGGAGATGTAGACAAAATCTATGTTTTTGCAGAAAATGGGATTGCAGAAGGTGTCTTGACCTTACAAGGGGCAAAAAAACTAAAATTCGACACATCCCGACAAACGGAAGGTCAGATGAAAATAAAGACCACAATACCGTCTTCTGATAAAATCCAAGAAAAAATAGACTCTTGGAACACTGCCCTTCAAGCCGACGGCAAACCTGCAATCAAGGTCAACTATGAAAAAGGGAGCGATTTGATGAAATTGTTCTGGTATTTCGGTCCTATCGTTTTGATAGTATTCTTCATGGTATATATGTCAAAACGAATGAGCGGAGGTCCCGGCGGAGGCGGAATATTCAATGTCGGAAAATCAAAGGCTATAGTTTTTGACAAAAATAATGGCACGAATGTCACATTCAAGGATGTTGCCGGCCTTGCTGAAGCAAAAGTTGAAATTGAAGAAATAGTAGAGTTTTTAAAGAATCCTCAGCGTTACACCGAACTTGGTGCAAAAATACCGAGAGGTGCTCTCTTGGTAGGTCCTCCCGGAACTGGTAAGACCCTTCTCGCCAAAGCTGTTGCCGGCGAAGCGAACGTACCTTTCCTCTCTATGTCCGGTTCCGACTTCGTAGAGATGTTTGTAGGTGTAGGTGCAGCCCGCGTTAGAGACCTTTTCAAGCAGGCAAAAGAAAAGGCTCCGTGCATCGTGTTCATTGATGAAATTGATGCCGTAGGACGCGCTCGAGGCAAGAATCCTAATATGGGTTCTAATGACGAACGCGAAAACACTCTCAACCAGATGCTAACCGAAATGGACGGATTCCAGTCTAACAACGGTGTGATATGCCTTGCCGCAACCAACCGCGCCGATATGCTTGACAAGGCATTATTGCGTCCGGGGCGTTTTGACCGGCAGATATACGTGGACCTGCCGGAACTTTCTGACCGTGTTGAGATATTCAATGTTCATCTAAGGAATATTAAAGTTAATAGTCGTCTTGACGTTGAAC
>CAMYSW010000272.1:0-4034 GCA_947297425.1 uncultured Porphyromonadaceae bacterium | reverse complement strand
CAATATAATTTCGCACACAATATAATTTTGTGCTCATTAAATAAATCAAGTATGATCTCATTTTGACTTCATACACTAAGAGTTAACCAAAAACATTAATTTCATGAACAAGCTACTGATAACAGGAGTTTCGCTGATATCTTTCCTACCAATGTCAGCAGAGCAATACGTAATTAAATCACCAGACAACCGGTTGACAGTAACTGTCAACGCTGACAAACAGACATCTTATTCCGTCGATTTCGATGGTAAGAGAATATTAGACCCGTCACCTATTTCTATGACATTCGACAATGGTGCCGCTATCGGAAGGAACATGAATGTAAAAGAGGTAAAGAGAAATGCTTCTGACAAAATTATAAAACCCATCATACGTCAGAAGAGTGCTACCATCCGCGATAACTACAACAGCATGCAACTGCATTCCGATGATTACAATATTGAATTCAGAGTATACGATGACGGACTTGCCTACCGCTTCCATACTGATTTTCCAGACTCATTGAAAGTCATTAACGAGGAAGCTACATATTGCTTCCCTTCCGATTTCGACGCCCTCTTTCCTGAGGAACGTTCAATGCTTAGCGCACAGCAACCTCTTTTCAAGCCGACGAAGCTTTCAGAGATAGCATCCGACAAATTCTGCAGCACCCCTATTCTATTAAAAGCTGACGAAAAAATCAGAGTATTCATAAGCGAATCCAATCTTGAAAGCTATCCAGGAATGTTCTTGCGCAAACAAGGTAAACATGAACTTGCAGGAAAATATGCAGCTGTTTCACTTGAAGATTATCGCACTGACGACCGCCAGATCTTCCCATCAAAACGAGCAGACTATATCGCAAATGTAGCCGGAACAAGAGATTATCCTTGGCGCGCAATGATAGTCACAGACAATGATGCAAACCTTGTCACAAATCAGCTTATATACAAGCTTGCACCGGATTCGGAAGGCGACTTCAGCTGGGTAAAACCCGGGAAGATAGCATGGGATTGGTATAATGCGCTAATCCTCACCGGAGTAGACTTCAAATGCGGAATTAATAATGACACATATAAATACTTCATTGACTTTGCATCCCGTAACAACCTTGAGTATGTAGTGATCGATGACGGATGGTCCGAGCCATGGGATGTTACAAAAACAATACCTGAAATAAACATACCGGAACTCGTGACATACGGAAAAAAGAAAAACGTAGACTTGATGTTATGGGTATCTTGGGCTCCCTTCAGAGAAAAGATAGATGAGGCCTTCGACAAATTCAATGAATGGGGCGTGAAAGGAATCAAGATGGATTTCATGAACCGCGATGACCAAGAGATGGTTGACTTCTACTACGAGGTTGCACGAAAGGCAGTGGACCACAAAATGCTTGTAGATTTCCATGGGGCATACAAACCTACGGGATGGATACGCACCTTCCCCAATGTGCTGACTTCTGAAGGTGTTGCGGGACTTGAAAACCATAAATGGGGAAGCTTCGTGACTCCCAAACACAACGTGACACTGCCATTCACCCGTATGGTTGCCGGTCCTATGGACTATACACCCGGAGCCATGAGCAACCTGCATGAAAAAGATCACCAAATCAACTTCAATCTTCCTGCTTCAGTTGGTACGCGATGCCATCAGCTTGGAATGTATGTCGTCTATGAAAGTCCTCTCCAAATGCTCGCCGACAGCCCTACTGCATATGAGAAAGAACCGGAATGCATGAAATTCCTTTCCCAGGTGCCTGTGGTATGGGATGAAACAAAAGTTATCTCGGCAGTAATTGGTGAACATATAATAGTGGCTCGAAGAAATGGAGACACCTGGTATCTTGGCGGAATGGCTGGCGAAAAAGGTGGAACATTCGAGATTCCTCTGGACTTTATCAAAGGTAACCGTACTATCTCAAGCTGGGAAGATGGCATAAATGTAGATCTCAATGCCACAGACTTCGCTTGCCGCACAAAAAAAGTCAAAACTGGCGATTGCATTTCCATCACAATGCACGACGGCGGTGGATTTGCAGCCATAATAAAATAGTTAACCTAAATAATTAACCAAAACTCAAACATCATGAAACTTATTTCCGGGAACAGATGGCATGCATTGGGATTGTCCCTGACTCTATGCACATTTCCACTGACAATGTCAGCCAATCCATTTGCTGCCAATCCCCAGGCAAAAGAAAGAAGCACCGTATCTGAAACAATCAACGGAAAGGTGCTCGACAAAACCACTCGCGAACCCCTTATCGGTGTAACAGTCACTGTCAAGAACAGTTCTATAGGCACGGTTACCGACCTTGACGGAAATTTCACAATCAATACTCCGGCTAAAGCCACATTAGTGTTCTCATATGTTGGATATGCTCCCTACGAGACCAAAGCGCACAATGACATTGAAGTTCTTCTTACCGAAGACACCCAAGCCCTTGAAGAAGTCATAGTTGTCGGATATGGTGTCCAGAAAAAAGCATCTGTCACAGGATCCGTATCAACAGTAAAAGGAGGTGAATTAAAAACCACTGGTGTTGCCAACGTTACCAACACATTTGCCGGCAAACTTCCAGGTGTTGTCGCGAACAACCGTACAGGAGAACCCGGTAATGACTATTCCGACATATTCATCCGCGGTAAAGGCACACTCAATAATAACTCCCCTCTAATAATAATTGACGGAGTTGCAAACAGAGAAGGACTCGAGCGTCTGAACCCAAACGACATCGAATCCATAAACGTTCTTAAAGACGCGTCAGCGGCAATCTATGGAGCACAAGCAGCAAACGGCGTAATACTCGTGACAACCAAGAGAGGAAACAGCGGCAAGCCGTCAATTTCATATAGCGGGTCTTTTACGCTTTCTCAGAATACGCGTACTCCCAATCTCATGAATGCATACGAAAACATGACTTGGACAGACGAAATACGTAAAGGAAACGGACAGGCACCTCTTTATGAGAATATAAAAAACGGATATCTTGACGGAACCATAAACCGCGACCAATATGGCGACACAGACTGGATGGACGTAATATTCGCAAAAGCCGCCCCTTCCACCCGCCATTCACTCAATATCAAAGGGGGTACAGAAAACGTGAAATATTACGTTTCAGGAGATTACACTTATCAGAAACCGAACTACAGAAACACCAAACTGAACTTTCAGACTTACCAGGTACGTTCAAACCTTGACATCAACATATTCAAGGATCTAAAGGTAGGAATAGACCTTGCGGCACGCCGCGAACAACGCCGCAATTCCGCAATTTCAACCGGCGATATTTTCTGGGAGGCATTCATGGCATATCCTTGGCTATATGACTATTATCCCAACGGACTTCCGGGTCCGGGACTTTCCAATGGAAATAACCTGGCAATTCTTGTAAAAGGTGACGAAACCGGATATAACAAGATAAACGATACATTTATCGACTCCAAATTATCCTTTGACCTCCAAATGCCTTGGATTACACAAGGTTTATCCCTGTCCGGTTATGCCGCAATAGACTACAGGGTGCGTGACCAGAAACAACTCCAAGACGTATGGGATACATATGACTACAATGCCAGCACCGGCGAGTATGTTAAAAAAACCACAAACATGAATGGCAACAATATCTCGCTACAGAACAACAATAACAATTACTCCACAACCTCACTCCTCCTTAAATTGGGATACGACCGATCATTCGGAGATCATCGCATAGGGGCTTTCGTTGCTTACGAACAAAGCAAATATCAAGGAGAAGGCTTTTGGGCATGGCGAGGATACTATCTCAGCAACAAACCTGACTATCTCGATTTTGGAGCAGACAAGGAGAAAACAAATGGAGGTGTAGGATATGTATCAGCTCGTCAGAACATATTCGGACGCTTGAACTACTCTTTCATGGATAAATATCTTGTAGAATTTACTCTCCGTCACGACGGTTCAATGAACTTCGCCCCCGGCAAGCGATGGGGCACATTCCCGGGTGTATCCTTGGGATGGAGGATAAGGCAGGAAAAATTCATGGAAAACTTTGCAAATGTGGTCAACG
>CAMYSW010000271.1:0-4037 GCA_947297425.1 uncultured Porphyromonadaceae bacterium | reverse complement strand
GAGTAAAGAACAGAATGATTTGTTGATAAATGCAATTAAGGAATGGATCAGTTGAGTAATCATTGGATGGAATATATAATGGCTGTGGCGCCGTTACTGCTTGGTTGGATACTTGACCGTATCTTGGGAGATCCAAGCTGGCTCCCTCATCCGGTGGTTGGTTTTGGAAAGATAATATCCTTTTTCGAACATCTGCTGAATATCGGTAAAGACAGGAAAGTTAAGGGAGCTGTGATGGCAATATCCCTTGTGCTGTTTGTGTTTATGATATGCCGGGGTATTCTGTCGCTATTGTCTCCATTCCCGATAGTCAAGATTATCGTGGAAACTATCGGTGTTTTCTATTGCCTTGCGGGCACAACGCTTTCGCGTGAGGTGAAGATGGTTTTTAAGGCATGCGGGGAAGGTATTAAGGCGGCGAGGAAGCAGATTGCGCGAATAGTTGGTCGAGATACCGCTTCTCTTGATGAACAGGAAATAAAGACAGCTGCCTTAGAGACTCTTGCCGAGAACCTCAGCGACGGAGTCATTGCTCCGATGTTCTGGTATCTGCTGCTGGGTTTGCCTGGAATGATGGCATACAAGATGGTTAACACTCTCGATTCAATGATCGGATACAAGAGTGAAAGATATAAGGATTTCGGATGTTTTGCAGCGAAGATGGATGATGTCGCCAACTACATTCCGGCGCGTCTCACCTCTTTTCTTATGGTAATCTCTACCTTTAGATTGTCTCTTTTTAGATTTGTGAGAAAATACGGGTGTTGTCATGCCAGTCCAAATTCCGGTTATCCGGAGGCGGCATTGGCAGGCATCCTTGACTGTCGTTTCGGTGGCACTCACGACTACTTCGGTGAAGCCGTCTACAAACCCTATATCGGTTCCAACCCCAAACTTCTCACGGACTCCGACCTGCGTATCTCTCTCCGTGTCTGTCTCCGAGCCGAACTCCTCATGTTGGTTCTCAGTATACTCCTGCGCACTTGCATCCTCTTTTATATATAAAAGTGGTTGTTACGTGGTTGTGTGTGGTTGGATAACAAAATATGGATTAGTTTGGACTGAGAAGTAAACGAAGATGTATAATCGGAAAAATTTGTTTAAATTTGTAATCCGAACAAAGAATAATAAACAATGAGCTATTTACTGGAAGCTAACGGTATCGTGAAGGACTATACCGGGCATAAGGCGCTGGATGATGTTACCGTTCATGTGCCTGAAGGAAGCGTCTATGGTCTGTTGGGACCTAATGGCGCAGGAAAAACTACCCTGATACGTATCATAAACCATATTACAGCACCTGATGCGGGAGAGGTGATATTTGATGGAAAACCTCTTACTGCCGACGATGTGAAATACATAGGTTACCTGCCGGAGGAAAGAGGTCTCTATAAGAAGATGAAGGTAGGGGAACAGGCAGTTTTCTTTGCCCGTCTCAAAGGTTTGAGCAAGCATGATGCGGAGGTTCGTCTTAGAGAGTGGTTCCAGCGTCTTGAAATAGACAATTGGTGGAACAAAAGGGTAGAGGAGTTATCAAAAGGTATGGCTCAGAAAGTGCAGTTTATAATCACTGTGTTGCATGAACCCAAATTGCTTATTTTTGACGAGCCTTTTTCCGGATTCGATCCTATAAATGCCAATATCCTTAAACGAGAGATACTCAGATTGCGCGATGAGGGAGCTACTGTGATATTCTCTACACACAACATGAGCAGTGTGGAGGAATTGTGTGATCATATCACCCTCATAAACAGGTCACGCAATATTCTGACGGGTAATGTGGAGGAATTGCGTCGCTCTTTCGGTGGCAACAGATTCCGAATTACGTTTGAAGGGGATCGTGCACCATTGACTGAGGCGATAACACCTTTGGTGTCGTATATAGGCGAAGACGAAGAGGAATCCCGCACTTATGGCGGCAATTCCATAATAGTTGAGTTGACAGACAAGTCTATGCGTCGAGAACTTGTGGAACGTGTCAATAATTCGACAGATCTTGTCGGCTTTGAACCGTTGATGCCTTCGATAAATAACATTTTCATCAATGCCGTGCGCAATTCTTCAGAGATGCCGAGCGAAAAATAAAAGAAAACAATGCAATTATCATTAATAATTCAGAGAGAATACTTTGAGCGGGTACGTCGCAAAAGTTTTATAATCACCACTATCCTCATGCCTGTCATTATGATAGCTATGATGGCTTTCCCGGCATTGATATCAATATGGTCAGGTCCGGAGAATAAGACTATTGCAGTGGTGGATCCATCCGGTATCGTGGGTAATGCGCTTCCATCACAAGGAGAGTTGTCTTTCCAGCGGGTGAGCATGTCTGCTGAAGAAGCAAAAGCGGATGAAAAATTTGACGGAGTCCTTGTGATCGGTGATAATCTGGTCAACGACGACACCGATGCTTCTCTTTTCACGCGTGAATCTGTGAGCATGGCTACCGAGAGTGCCATATCAAGCGAACTGTCGCGTATTGTGGAACAGAAACGTCTTGGACAGTATGATATCGAGAACCTGGATCAGATCATAGCCGCAGTCCAAAGCAATGTGAAGATGCAGACTTTCACGATTGGTGACAATGAAGACAAAGAAACGTCTTCAATGGCATCCTACCTTATAGGCATGGTGATGATGATGGTGTTGTATATGTTCATTCTCATGTACGGACAGATGGTTATGACCTCTATAATTGAAGAGAAGGCTAACCGGGTGCTTGAGGTGGTTGTGTCATCGGTTAAGCCTTTCACTTTGATGATGGGAAAATTGTTGGGCATCGGATTGGTTGCTTTGACTCAGATAGTTATCTGGGCGTTTCTCATACTTGCCTTTACAATGTGGGGATTGCCGGCAATCCTAAGTTCTGCGACAAATATGGATTCCGGCACCCTTACCCTTATTCTCGGTATCGGTAATCCTGTCTACATCATGAAACTTTTCGGTTGCATGGCTCTCTTCCTGATAGGAGGTTATCTTTTCTATTCTTCTATTTATGCCGCTATAGGAAGTTCGGTGGATAATATTCAGGATGCAAGTCAGCTCACGTCTTTTGCTGTGATGCCTATCATAATCGGGGTGCTTCTTGCATTCACTGTTGTGAATGACCCTACATCCGATCTTGCATTCTGGACATCCATGATTCCTTTCACTTCACCTATGGTCATGATGTCAAGGATGCCTTTCGGTGTTCCGGGATGGGAAATAGCAGTCTCTTCGGTAATCCTTTTCCTTTCAGTCCTGTTGATGATTTGGTTAAGTGCCAAAATATATAGGGTTGGAATCTTCATGTACGGCAAGAAACCCAATATCAAGGAGTTGATCCGTTGGGCTAAGTACAAGTAAATTAGGTAGGCTTTGTCAAGGCTTCGGAAGCCTGTTTGACTTTTTTAAATAACTTAATAAAAAAGGGATGCACTATTTTTATAGTGTGTCCCTTTCTATATCTTAGGATTAATGGAGAAACAAAAGAACAAATGGCTTCGATAAAAGTAAAATTTCGTCCCTCAGGTAAGTCTAATCAAGAGGGGACTGTCTACTATCAGATCATTCACGAAAGAAAAGTGCGTCAGCTTCTTTCCGACTATCGGATTTTCTCCTACGAGTGGGATAACAACCGATCAACGGTGGTGACAACGCGTGAAAGCAAACGCCGGTCATTCATTGATTCAATTCGCAACAGAATACTGTGGGATGTGGAACGGCTGACTAAGATCTACCGCAGGATGGATGCCAACGGTGTGTCTTATACTGCCGACGATTTGATCGACGAGTTCCATAGATATGCTCGGGAATATACGCTATTCAACTTCATGGAGGGCGTCATTGCTACTCATGTGAATAACGGGAAAGTGAGAACGTCAGAGACTTATAGGTCTGCGCTCAATAGTTTTAAGAAATTCAGGGAGGATGAAGATATTATGCTTGATTGCCTGACATCGGAATTGATGAAGGCATATGAAGCATGGCTGCAAAATCGGGGAATCGCATTGAATACCATATCGTTTTATGCCCGCATACTACGTGCCGTATATAAT
>CAMYSW010000270.1:0-4065 GCA_947297425.1 uncultured Porphyromonadaceae bacterium | reverse complement strand
AGAGAGAACGAATGGGAAGCCCCCATATTGTGCATAAGTCCGAGACAGTGACCTATCTCATGCGCGGCTACATAAGTGAGCGACTCATGCATCACGTCATCGTCAAACACCGGTTTGCGCACACGAGGATCGACAGCACCTGTCTGTGTGAAACGCCAATTGTGCACAAGGTTGAGGATATTATGATACCAAATCACATCCGCGCCGAGAATCTCGCCTGTGCGTGGATCGGCATAAGATGGTCCCATGGCGTTGGCGGTAGGTGTTACACAATAGCGGATGCAGGAATAACGGATATCGTCCGGATCAAAATCCGGGTCATTCTTGGGATAGTCACGTGCCTCTATAGCATTTTTAAAACCGGCAGCCTCAAAAGCCGTGTTCCAATATTCGATACCCTCCTTCACGGCAGGACGCCATTTTTCGGGAAAAGCGGAATCCACGTAAAATACGATCTTCTTTTTAGGCTCCACAAGCTTTCCTGCAAAATAAGCCTCGCGATCTTCATCCTTCGGTTCCAGACGATGACGGTTTATGATCTCATAAGTCTTGGTGCCGTCAAGTTTGGAAGAATAGAGGTTCTTATATTCCGAGAAGAAACCGACACGCTTGTCATGAAAGCGGACAGGCATGGGATCATCTGGAAGCTGCACAATATTGCGCGACATTGTAACCGTATACGGATTAGCGGCAGTGGGAGTGGTATAAGCCAGACGGCTTTTTATCTCCACATTCTGCGGGAACGATTTTGCGGAAATCACTCCTGATCCATCGGCATAATATGTGCCCTTGATTCCGTCCTTACCGCCGAGAAGCTTGGATAGTGGATTAGCTTCCTTGATCGGGGAAATCGATTTCTCGTTACCTGCAAAGAACGAGGTGACATCGACATATATCTTACCGTTACCCTTGTGATCTATCTTGAAAGACTTGAGTATAGGCTCCGAAAAGTTAAGGTCGAAAGAGGCACGGATGGGATCATCATCCTTCACTACACTCGTAGACTGAGGAAGAGTGATGAAAAGATTGTTGTCATTGCGCGAGAAGCGTATCAACCGAGACGACACCACTTGACCGGCAACCCAGTCATTGGTCTGCGACAATGAATTAACGCGGTTCACGAGCATATATGTCTTACCCAATACAGAGTCTGGGATTTCAAAAAACAATTTACCTTTCTTATCAAGATATGTATTGAACATACCTCGCGCCACGGTAGCTCCCTTGAGCTTCTTGTGAAACTCAACGCTGTCTTTGGCTGCGCCCGAAAGTTCTGTTTTCGGGAGTTCCAACTTCTTTTTCTTCTTGGCTTCTGCGGGTTGCGACGAACAGAGCGCTCCAACTGTCAGGAAAGCGGCAATCGCATAGTGTGCAGATCTTAGGTTCATATACATACAATTAGGTTAGAAGGATTATGAATAAGAATGATCTTTATTAGCAAAGATAACGAAAGATTTTCAATTAAAATGTATAAATCTACCTAAAACCCAATGCATTTAACTAATTTTTAAGAAATTCACTACAATGTTTACAAGTTTTTAATTAAAATTCGTATAAATTTTAAATATCGCATTTTAATCGGCTCAAAACCTCCTTGATTCTGAGGATTTAAGAAACTGTTAAAAAGGGAGAGTTAGAAGCTGTTTAGAATAAAAGTTAATTTGGGGTCGCAAGCTTGGTGCAGATTTTTCTTGAGGAGATATAGCATAATTGGCATGTGAGAGGGAATGATACAGAAAAGGTCCCATAATACTCATTTTGAGTATTATGGGACCTTCCCGTATCAACAAGCGTCACAAAGGGGCGCCTGTATTATTTCTTACTTTATTTCACGATCACCTTCTCGGTTTTGTTGCCTTGACGGCGGATGTAGATGCCGGGTTCGTTACCGCTTACTTTAACACCCTGAAGGTTGTAATATTCAACCGGTTCATTGGCATTTTCATCCTCAATTTCGGTAACTGCGGATTCGTCAACAGTTACATTAACCGGAACCGTGGTCAGCGTGAGTTTGGGCAGCATTGCGTTAGTCATAGAGCAGACAGCATTCTCCGCAGATTTAGTGAAAGTGATCATACCGTTAGCCACAGCAAAGTCTGTGAACTCTTCTGAATTTGCCGTCCATGCGAAAACAGTCTCTACATCACCTACCTTAGCCTGCGAAGTGAGATCAACCTTACCAGCTACAGCTTCCACCACCATCGGTTTCTGCTTGTCATAAGTATACGTACCGGCTATAGTCGCTGCAGGAAGAGACGCGAAAGTCAACTTGTTGTTTGAAACGTTCAAAACAGCAAGTTTCTTGGGCAAAGTGAGTGAAGTCAGTTTATTGTTCATGGCAAACAGACGTCCTCTTTCTCCCATCACGGATACATCCACAGTTGCGAGATTATTGTTGTTTACGGTAAGCTGTCCGAGCTTCGCAAGTTTGGAAACATCAATAGTCTCAAGGTTACAGTCAGTTGCCATGACAGTGGCAAGCTCTGCGTTTTTACCGAGATCGATAGTCGTTGCCTCGGCATCCTTGTTATTGAAATTAATATTGATATAATTAAGCTTTGCGGCTTTACTCAAATCAACCTTAAACAAGTCGTTTTCACCGGCATCGGCAGTGTTCTGAGCTTCAATACGCAGGATAGCACAATTTTCAGGGAACTTGATGTCCGTAATATTATTACCGTTGATGAAAAGTTTGGCAAGAGAAGTGTTTCCGGTCAAATCAAGGGAAGAGATTGCATTTGAAGAAATTGCCAGATCATCCATGCCCGACAATGGGGAAAGGTCGATAGAGAGTATCTTGGTCTCTTCTCCGGCTTCTTTATCCCATCCAAGATCAAGCTTATTGATAGTTGCGGCATTTTTACCGTATACGGTAATTGCCGTTCCGGCAATTTTGCCCGTCGGAGTGCCATATTCCCAATCCACGTCGTAATTCTTTGTAGCCACAGGATCAGAAAGCGTTCCGTTACCCCAGTCAACCTGCACGCTCTGATTGTCGGTAGACGAAATGTTGAGGGTCATAGTCTTGCCCGCCGCAGCAGGAGCCACAGTGAAAGAGAAGAGTTTTGCCGGACCTTGCGGAGCGTCAATCTTTATAACATCTGTTACGAGTGTCAATTCCGGATAAGCCTCGTTGGTCATTTCACAAGTATATTCACCGGATTTAGAGAAAGTGAACACACCGTTTTCAGCCTTGATACCTTCTGTAACTGCAGCATCATTAAGTTTCCAAGTATATACAGTCTCTTTGTCACCGACCTTCGCCTGAGAAGACAAGTCAACCACGCCATTGACTGAAGAGACAGCCATCGGTTTCTGCGGAGAAAAATAAAGAGTACCGCTCACGGCATCAACAGCAGGAAGGGTTGCAAACGTAAGATTGTTGTTAGAAAGATTTACATTACCTAAATTCTTGACAACCTTAACAGATTTCAAATTGTTGTTGGTCGCAAAAATATTAGCCTTTCCTGTAATTGCCGATGCGTCAAGAGTCTCAAGGGCGTTATAATTCAACGTCAGATATGTCAAAGCCACGCTTTTGCTCAAGTCTACGGACTCCATGCCGTTAGCGATGGCATACACATTCTTAAGGTTGGGGACTGCCGTGAAATCAAGCTTGTATCCGGTGTATGAAACATATAGAGTTTCCAGCTTTGGTAGCTTGGCGAAGTCTATTGCCGTCAGCGCATTGTCGCCATACTTCTTGTCGGCGTTAGAGCCATAGTTGGCAAGGTCAAGATAAGTAAGTTCGGGAAGATCCGCATCGAATTTAGCAATCTTGTTAGAGGTCAGCACCACTTTCTTTAGGTTCTTGTTTGCAGTCAGGTCAACATCCTGCAGACGATTATTCTTGAGATTAAGTTCCACAAGACCTGTAAGAGCCGAAAGATCTATTTTTGAAACAAGCATTCCATTAGGATTGCCCGTAGCCCAGTCATAGCTACCGGTGCATGACAATGAATTGATTGAGACAGGATCTCCATAAACGACGATCTTATCACCCAACACCGGCTGCTCGATCGCGATCGGGTCTCCCCAAGTATCTTTCTCAAGCGTGGTAAGCAC
>CAMYSW010000269.1:0-4076 GCA_947297425.1 uncultured Porphyromonadaceae bacterium | reverse complement strand
ATTCAGGCATTCCTGCCTGAATCCATTGCTCGCGCTCCATCTCTGCACGCTGACCAGCGTTGGCGGGCTTCAACATGCTTGTCGCTCCCTGCCAGGAGAATGTGCTATTGAGAGTTACTGTCGGTTTCTGAGCCACTCCTCGTTTGGTAGTAACCAAGAGCACACCGTTACCTGCACGGGCACCATAGATAGAAGCGGCACCATCCTTAAGGATTGACACCGATTCAATCTGGTTTGTGTCAATATTGTCGAGGCTTGATTCCACACCGTCAACGATAATGAGCGCAGCGCCGAAGCCACGGATGTTGAGGGATGCGGAACTGCTGCCCGGCTGTCCGTTGTTCTGCACAGCGATAAGACCGGGAAGACGACCGGAAAGTCCGGCTGACACATTAGGCAGAGGAGCGACTGTCAACTCATCTGACTTCACCGATGAGATTGATCCTGTCAAAGCCTCTTTGCGCTGTGTGCCGTAACCGACAACCACGAGGTCACCCAGAGTGGTGTTGTCCATACTTAGATTCACATCGAGCTCATTGCGGTCGCCGACAGCCACTGTTTTCTTTTTATACCCTACATAGGAAAACTGAAGTTTGGTACCTTTGCTCACCCCGATTTCATAATTACCATCGAGATCTGTCATCGCACCGCGGTTCTCACCTTCTGCAAGCACGCTCACACCCACAAGAGGTTCCTGCGTCTCATTGTCGAGCACTTTTCCTTTCAGCAACCTGTCAGGAGCCGTTTGCTTGGGGGCTGCGGCTTCGTTTTTCTTCGCGCCTTTGCCTGAAAGCGAAATCTGGTTGCCTGTGATGTTGTACTTAACTCCGGTACCTTTGAACACTTGATCCAGAATCACGGTAACAGGCTTGTTCTTCACAGACACGCTGACCTTGCGGTCGGTGTCAATTGTGCCGCTGGAATAGAAAAAGACATATCCACTCTTTTTCTCAATGTAGTTGAGCACTTCCTTGACAGTCTTGTTTTGCATTTCCACTGTCAATGTCTTTCCCTGCGCTCCCGCATTTTCTTTCGCAGCATATGAACTCAGCGAAAGAAAACAGAATGCCACAAGGAATAATAGACGCACGATTTTATTCATCGTGAATATTCCGCTAATATTTTTCATATAATAGCATTGAGTTGTTAGAAATTGTTTTAATGATATTAAGGTCTTAAGCCGATAAGTGTGTCTCTGAACGGCTCTTACGAAATCTTTTCCGTTGCTGATGTTGGTAATTTTTATTCTGACATATTAAGAGTTTTTACGGTAAGGTTAATATTAGTTGTTATTGTTATTGTTGTCGCTGTTGTTATTATTGCCTGTTCACGTATATCTTCCCATTCCGCTCCTCGAATTGCACGGGAGCCGTGAAGGAGATGGCGGAAAGCACATTGTCGAGTCCGTATTTAAGGTCGAGTTTTCCGGAGACCCTTATTGTCGATACCCCTTTGCCAAGCACGAATTCATTACCGGTGACAGTGTGCAGACGCTCAAACACTATGCCGAGAGGTTCCTCATCATACATCAGGATATGATCCACCCAGCTGACATATTTCTCAACATCCACATTGCGGGGCTCTCCTGGTTGGTTACCTTTCACATTCACAAGCTGTCCGGGAACCATCTTCACCGGCTCTTTCCCTGCCCCCAACACTTTTACCGATCCACGCACAAGCACTACAGACGCAGTGCTGTCGGTCGGATATGCCGATACGTTGAAACTCGTGCCATAGACCAAGACATCGAACCCGCGCGTTTCCGCCACAAAGGGATGGCGGGAATCGGCTGCCACATCAAGGAAGACTTCACCCTCGGCATAAATGTTTCTGGTGTCGCTCTCGAAACTCAGGGGATATCTCAGTTTGGTGCCGGAATTCACCCAGATTGTGCTTCCATCGGCGAGTGTCACCTTAGCACGCTTGCCGCAAGGCACGCTCAAACGAGCTGTCTGGCGTACGCCACCGGGGGTTGTGCCGAGTGCCACACGGTGACGGTTCACCGTCACTGTGCCGTCAATGCTATTGCTAATCTCCGCCTCATTTCCCATGATGCGGATATTATGGTTGTCGGGAAGTTTCAGCAGCATATAATCGAGATCAAGATCATTCACTGGTGCGGCTACTGCCATCCGAAGCTCTCCCGGAGCCATAGGTGCTGCCACAGGATCATGGCGGAGTGTGGCAACCAATACCACCACCGCCACAGCAGCGGCAGCTGTCATGGAGCCGGCGAAAAACAGATGCCTGCGAACACGCCGACGACGTTTCTCTGCAAGAACCCTCTGCTCCACCTCTTCCCACTGCTCCTCTATTTCCTCAGGCGTGACATGCCTCTCCAAACTCCCCACATACTGCAGCAGCTTTCGAAGCACTTCTTTTATGTCACTCTTTAATTCTGTCATAATATTTAATTTTTCAAAGGATTAGCCTTAACACCTTCCATCGTCATCTTGATGGGTTTTATACGTCCGTTCTTATCGAAATAGATGTGGTCAATACAGGCGACACGTGCATTCCCGTCGGTCTCGCCGATGGGATGACGGTGATAAACTATGTACCAGTCGTTTTCCTTCGGTCCACGAATTACAGAGTGGTGTCCCGCACCTGTGCCTATCTTGGGATTCCTGCGAAGAATCTCCGCCTCTCGGTGAAATGGACCGAAGGGGCTGTCAGCTATGGCATAGGCAACACAATAGTCCGAACCATTCCAGTCTCCATCCGACCACATGAAATAATATTTCCCATTACGTTTGAACATGAATGGTCCTTCAGTATATTTTTCAGGAGTCACCTCTTTATAGAGGTCTCCGTCTTCGAAAGGTACAATGCTGAGCAGATCGGGCGCGAGACGCACCATGTTACAATGTTTCCAGCCACCATAATACATGTAGTATTCTCCATCGTCATCACGGAAAACAAACTGGTCGATGGGCTGCGCGCCGTTAACAATCTCTCCGATCAGCGGTTTGCCGAGAGCATCACGATAGGGACCTTCCGGCGTGTCGGCAACTGCAACACCGATACCGCCAACTTCCTCGTTACTTTTGATATCGTTCGCACCGAAAAAGAGATAATATTTACCATTGGCAGCAATGGCAGCTGGAGCCCATAGCGCTTTTTTTACCCACTTGACACTGTCGTTTGACAGCACACGTGGATGCTTCTCCCAGTTCACTAAATCTTTCGACGAAAAAGCATCCATATATGTCTGCTTCTCGAATGGTGCGGAATATGTCGGGAATATCCAATACTGGTTGTCATAGACAACTGCTTCGGGGTCGGCATACCAACCCTCAAAGAGAGGATTACCGCTCATGCCGGCAGTTTTTTTTGCACTCGCTCCAATCATCAACGAGCAACCCAACACTACAAAGGAAAGAATGATACCACCGGTTTTCATGTGTAGTATGATTAAAAGTCCGAAAAACTAATTTTTTAAATTTTATAAAACAGAAACTTAACGTTAACAATTTTTCAATATTGAAACGACATTTCCCCGATTCTCTACTCACATTTTCACCCATATCTATCAATTTACTTCCCTATTAATTAAAACCAATTAAAATAGTGACAGGGAAAGCTGCGGTTAGCTTTCCCTGTCATTATTGCCTAAAACAAAATATACCTTAATTACATGGAATCTTAGAAACTTATCAATTCTAATTTTTACCTTGTATAAATCCTATTGTTCTTATCTCTTATTTTATTACAACCTTCCTTACCTTGCTGCCTTTGCGGATAACATAGATACCGGGACCCGCTGCCTCGCGGCTGACCTTCACTCCATTGAGATCATACATCTCTTCTACAGGATTGCTGTCAGCATCGATTTCCTTAACCGCTGTGTCATCACCTGCTCCAAGGTATTCCACAGCTAATGTGCCGCCGTCGGAATTCATCGGATCAAGTGTAAGAGTAAGGATATAAAATTCCTCTTTAGTAACAGCAAATTTTGCATCTGCCGTTTCAACGAGATTTACAACATTATATGTGCCGTCTGCAGGTGCAATTACCTCACCGTCTGTTGCAGGACCAAATGCCGGATACCACTGCCAGGGTTCGCACACGAATTT
>CAMYSW010000268.1:0-4083 GCA_947297425.1 uncultured Porphyromonadaceae bacterium | reverse complement strand
CCAGACCATAACCCATGACATCGCCAACAACGAGGCGGCGATCGAGCGCATGAAAGCGGACTGGGAGCGTTACGAAAAGGTTGTGCAACGTGACAAGGAGGGCAACCCAATCAATAATCTCACGATTGACACCTGCAACCTTTCCGATGAAAAAAACATGGGTATCCACCTGCAAGGGCTGGCACAGCGCACAGACACCCACGGGCTATACCAACGTATCGGCGAGGTTTACGGCTTCCCAATCAGCATAATCTCCGAAAGGGTGGTGTCTGACGGTGTTGAGAAAGTTCAGAACCGCTTTGTTGTCGAGGGCAACTACAAATACAAGTACAACAACGGTCAGTTGGCAATGGCTGACACCCACGCCGCCTGTATGAACTTTGTCAATGCTCTGGAGAAAATCCCCGGCATCATCGCCCAATACGAGGAACGCACCGCCAAACTCAAAGCCGATGTTCCCATACTTGAAGGCATTATGGCTAAGACATGGGGCAAGGAGGACGAGTTGAAGCAGTTGAAATCCGAACTTGCAGCTCTTGACCGCAAAATCGCCGCTGAATTAGCACCTAAGCATGAGAACAAGGAGGACGGCGAGGAGGTAAAGCGAGAGGATTCTCCTCACACTGTCCAGACAATTGATGCGCCGACACCGGACACAGACAATAAAAAGTCAATGGTCGCGGAGCCAACCACCACATACAAAGAACGGGAACCGTTAAGTTCCCGCATCATTATCGGTGGTTGTGGCGTAACTCCACCCGGAGGTTTCCGAGCTGCCGGTCCCAAATTGTAGATAAATTGAATGGCGACACTCTTGATATGTAGAGCGTCGCCATTCAAATCCTTATCTATAATCCTTTGGAATACCCTCTGCCTTAATCCAAGCATAGAGAGTCGAGCGGTTTATGCCGAGCAACATTGCGGCCTGAGCCTTGTTGCCTTTAGTCTGCCTCAATGCCCGCTGCACACGATAATGACGGGTATGGGATTCTCTGTTCTTGGGAATCTCATTCAGGACTATATCATCTTTCCCTAATGTTTCACCACGAAACTCATAACAAGCGCGTGATATTGTGCTGAACAATTCCCGCACATTGCCGGTCCAGATATGATTGGTCAATTTGTTGATAGCACCTTTTGTAAGGCGAGGGGATTTGATACCCGACTCAGCGCATATCTGCTTTATAAAGCACTCCGCCAAAGGAATAATATCGTCCTGACAATCTGAAAGAGGTGGAACAATCACAACATTGCTGTGTATGCAATGAAACAAGGCTTCGGAAAAATCACCGTCCCGTACTTTTTCAGCGAGATTTACTTTTGTCGATAGGATTATGCGTCCGGTAAACTTGATTTCCTTTGTAAGATTCTGAGGAGTGAACACTCCGCGTTGAATTACAGTGGCAAGCACTTCCTGAACGTGCAACGGCAGCATACAAACTTCATGGATGTAAAGAGTGCCTCCATTGGCTTGAGCCAACAGTCCTTGCTGGTTGCGATACAAAGGATGTTTCACGCCTGTTTCCTTGCCACGGAATATATCCATACTTTCAGTCGCGCTCAGATAATGTGCGCACTCAGCCACAACGAATGGTCCGGAGCGGCGAGGACTGCTGTCATGAATCACTCGCGCTATCGCACTTTTTCCTACACCTTGGGGCCCTGAAAGGAGTAGCGTGGAATTTGAGTTGCTCTCAATATTTATCCTTCTCGAACATCCCTGAAAAGCATTGCTATTCCGTTGAAACCATCTTTGGTCTTCTCTATGGCACTTTTCTATTGCAATTGTAAGTCTGTCAACAACAAGTGAATCAAAATAGAAGCAATGGTCAGCACCTAACTTATACACCTTATTATATATATCCGGCGACTCTGTCATGGCCACACCAACTTTTTTAATTCCTAAAATGGTGTCATTCGTCCATTCAAGCAGTTTTATACCATCACAGTCTTTACCTGAGACTGCCACTATCAGCATAGTGCAATCACTTCGTTCAAGAATTTTCTTTGCAGTGCTGATGCTGTTGGTGGTCTGTATTTTTCGTCCCGGTTTGGAAAATACCTCTTCCATTTTTTTACCATCCTCTATCTGGGAACTGTAGATAAGGAGGCTCCGATTACTCGGTGGATCATTGTCTATATTCATAAGACTTTCGGGGAGTGTTAAAAATGATTTTGCCATTATAACAAATGTGTATAGGGTATTTGTTCGCCAAAACTGAGTACAAAGATACAATTTTTATTTTAGAATGACATACTGTTGCACAATTAAATATGGCTGATATTGCGTGAATTTATGTAGCATACACAACATAGTGTTGTGTTAATCCAACACTTTTAACACACTCGACAATTCAAACGCACGGAGTTATATTAGATTTATATTGCAGGTTGATAGAGTGTTACAAATATTTTACATCGGATATTGAACTTTGTTGAAATTAAATATATTGAGAAGGGCATAACTCAAAAACGATATTGAAATGGAAATATTAACCCTCCTGAACAGCCAGTTCTTTCACCAGTTGGAAGAAGGCGATGAAAGCAACATCAAGGCACTCTACGCCGATATGAGAGCCACAATCGTGGAATATGCCCACGGCAATAGCCAATGGCGAGTGATACACACCGGCCTATCGATATTTATTTCCGAGGTGGCTGAAATTCTCGGTTATGCCGATGGCTTGTTGAGCCGATATGCAAAACGTATCCTTGAAATAGCCAAATGTCTGCTAAACCAGATAGAGATGGCTGTTTCAGCGAAAATCGCACTGGATACAGTGGCTGAGAATAATAAAGTGACTGATACAACATCAGATGTGACTTTCACCGGTAATTATGCCGACTTCTGTGAACTTATCCACCTTATAATAGCCTGCAAATTCATAAATGGAGGGAATAAGGCGTACCAGCTCCATATCAAGAAAGGACTTCATGCACTTTTCGGTCTTGACTTCGACCCGAAGAAATATCAGAATGCGAGAGATGGAATAAAACGCCGCTGTCCTGCTAAGGGGAGCCGGGTGACATATTTCCTCGACAATATGGTGGATGTCGTAAATGCCGAACTTGCAGCATAATAGCATACTCAAATGCTGATACCCACTTATGAATCCAGATGATAGCTAAAGAGTAACTGCCTGAAAATCATCAATCGAAGAATATTTGACGCAATAAAACATCAGCACTTATCCGGTGCTTACAATACCCGGAAAAAGCCGCAGTAACTTTGCATCGTAAAACTTAAACAACGACAAATATGATGAATACAAAACCACCAGATCAACCGAGGGACACAACCCCTTTATCCAAGTGGATGATGGACACCATGACCATTGTGATCTATTTGCTGAACTCCATTGCCAACTCAATGATAAAGCTCGTAAAGAAATCTGACAAGCCTCAGCTTTCCTACAAAGGTAGTACTATAATAATGCTTGAGGATCTTGCAATAGGTCTTAACAAAACGACCCGAACAATCAGAAAAATGCGAGCCGAAGGGAAAATGGAATACTATATCAGCAATGATGGACGCACCATATTCATGACCCAAGACCAGTTTGACAATTACGTTCTACAAAACTTCGTCAACGTCACCAGAGATAATTATCGCGCCGCAAGTCCGGCGTAATGTTTAACCAAATAATTTTAATGGAACAAAACAAAGAACAGCAACAACCTGAAGTGCTGATTGCCCGCAACAACGAAACAGGGCAGGTCGGCGCAGTCGTGGGACAGAATCCCGACGGCACCCCGAAAATGGCGGATGTAAAATCCGCGAAGCTCAGTGACCTTGTGAAATTTTCCAAAGGTCAGAATCCCCTCGAAGCCTTCATGTCGAACTTCATCCGGCAGGCTAAAAATCCTTCGGTATTCGGTTTCTTCAAGATTCCTGAAACTGAGTTCGACAAGATCGGTCCGGCGATGTCCGATATGCTCCAAGACCCTGTGGCTAACGCCGACCTTCTTAAACCCTTTGAGGTTGACGCCAAATCAATGGCAAAGGAACAGATGGTTACTGAACAGCATGACCAGACTCCGGCAAAGGAGACTTCGACCGCAATCAAGATGGCACCGGTTGAC